>NZ_JBVCPV010000263.1:0-3110 GCF_057456495.1 Lishizhenia sp.
AATGATTTCACTCAATTGTTGTGGTCTAGTTATTTTGGAGGAACTAAAAATGATGCTTGTAACAGTGTAAAGCTCGATGGGAATGGAAATGTATTTATTGCAGGAGGAACATCGAGTAATAACTTAACGAATACTACCGGAGCTTACAGCCCAACATATAATGGCGGTGAAAGTGATGGATTCCTAGCCAAGATTTCTAGTAATGGTCAAATGCTGTTGCAAACAACCTACATCGGAGAGAATTTATACGACCAAGCCTTTTTTGTGGAATTGGATGAGAATGATAAGGTGTATACGGTTGGACAAAGTGCTGGAGGAAACTTCTTCGTACATCCACAATCCTATAGTAATGCTGGAAGCTCTCAATTTGTAGCGAAGTTAAATAATGATCTCACAGCCTTAGAGCGTTCAACGGTTTTTGGAACGGGGAGTGCGAACATTGATATTTCTCCTTCTGCATTTTTGGTAGATGTTTGTGGGAACATTTATGTTTCGGGTTGGGGAGCTAATATATTGCAAACCTCACCCATTGGAAATATGCCTACAACTTCTAATGCATTTCAATCTTCAGCTCCAAATGGATTTGATTTTTACCTCGTAGTATTTGAAAGAGATTTAGAAGGATTGTTATACGGTACCTATATTGGAGGGAGTCAGGCCAATGAACACGTGGATGGTGGTACAAGTCGTTTCGATAAAAATGGCGTGGTATATCAATCTGTTTGTGCAGGATGTGGAGGTGTGAGTGATTTCCCAACCACAACTGATGCATGGAGTAGTCAGAACTTAGCCAACAATTGTAATAATTTAGTGTTTAAGTTCGATTTCGAATTAATTCCCAAAGCGGAGTTTTTTGTGGATATGGAATTGGGCTGTGCACCTTTTACCGTGGATTTTTCTAATTTTTCTACGTCGGATGATGATTTCGTTTGGGACTTTGGTAATGGTAATCTCGATTCAACAACTTTTGAACCCAGCATTTTATATGATACTCCAGGAACGTACGATGTGTTCTTGTATGTAACAGATACCGTTTGTTTAATTACAGATACCGCTCAGGTTACCATAACTGTAGATGAGCCAATTCAATTGGATATGCCTGCAGACGTAGCTTTATGTTCACCGGAAGAGTTGACATTTATACCCAATACTTTCGGAACAGCGAATCAGTTTGTATGGTCGAGTAACCTTAATTTTTCAGATACTTTGAATGATGATTTGACGGATTCTGTTTTGATCGTAAATCCAAGTACGGATCAGTCCTACTATTTATCTGTGGGAGACGGGGCTTGTAATACCATTGATTCTGTTCAAGTCATGTTTACCAGCGCAGCTATGGAACTCACTGGAGATATTAACTTGTGTAAAGATGAGGTAGGTAGTTTTAATGTACAAAGTTTAGACCCTAACCTTACTTTGTCTAATTTCGATTGGTCACCTGATTCAGTAATTGTGTCTGGTGAAGGAACCAATGAGATAGATGCACAATTTACAACCAGTCAATATGTATATGTGGAAGTAGACGTTTCTAACGGTTGTCACCTCTACGATTCCATTTGGGTGAATGTAAGTTTTATCGCAGCCAGTGATGTATTGGCCATTGCCTCAGATACCATTGTTCCTTCAGGTACTGCCGTAAACCTTTCAGCCTTGCCGAACGGAAATTACAATTATTCATGGTCACCAACAGGCGGTATTTCTGACCCCAATCAACAAAACCTTACAGTAGAGATTTTTGAGGATATTACCTATACAGTAAGCGTAAGCGATGGAATATGTACGCGAACGGACGACGTGGTTTTAAAAGCCTTTACCTATGTCTGCGGAGAGCCTTTTGTTTTCGTACCCAATGCCTTTTCACCAGATGGGGATGGAGAGAACGATATTCTTTTTGTACGCTCTAACATTGTTAGTGAGCTTACCTTTAAAGTGTTTGATAGATGGGGAGAGTTGGTGTTTGAAAGTAACGACATAACCCGAGGTTGGGATGGAACTTTTCAAGGGAAATTGTTAGACCCCGACACTTATGATTATTATTTGGAAGCCTATTGTATAGATGGGAGTCAGGAGATTATAAAAGGAAACATTACTTTAATTCGTTAGGGTTTTATGAAGCGAAATAGAGGGGTAGAGTTAATGCTTATGGTACTGACAGTTCTGATGAATTTCACGAGCTGGTCACAAGATATCCACTTCTCTCAGTTTGATTATAATCCTGTTTTTCAAAATCCAGGTAATGTAGGACAATTTACGGGTGACCTACGTTTTCATTTCAATTACAAAGATCAATGGAGAAGGGTAACAGTACCTTTTCAAACCACAAGTATTTCAGTTGAAGCACGTGTAAAGAAAATTGACGGTTTGGCCCTAGGAGCTTATTTGTTTCACGATGTGGTTGGAGATGGTAGTTTACGCACCTTTGAATTTGTACCGAGTGTTTCTTATTTATGGAAATTAACCCCTGATTCCACGCATAGTATTCGACCGGGATTTCAAATAGGAATTAATAACAGAAGTTTGCAATTCGATCAATTCTATTTCGATAATCAGTTCAACGGAATTTTCTTCGACCCAAGTTTGCCGACGGGGGAGAATTTGGGGAATTTATCGAAAACAAATGTAACCATAGGCGCGGGTATCGTTTATGAGTTTTACATGGATGAAAGAAACAAAATCACCGCGGGGTCTGGTTTGTTTAATATCAACAGACCCAATCAAGGTTTTATAGGGCCCAAGGTGCAGCGTGATATGCGTTTCAATCTTATGGTCCGCTATCAGCGTAAACTAGATCCCGACTGGGATATTCTTCCTTCCCTGCAATTTAATGCGCAAGGAAAGTACAAAGAACTCATCTTTGGAGCCCAAGCCAAATACTATTTAGAAAATAGAAACGGAATTTATAAGGCATTGTACGGCGGATTGTACTTGAGAAATAGAGATGCAATGTACTTAGTTTTAGGAATGGATTGGCAAAATATCTGGGCGGGAATTAGCTACGATATTAACGTGTCTCAATTGGTTCCAGCGAGTAATGCCCGCGGTGGTTTGGAATTGAGTTTTCGTTACATCCTTACCCGATTCAAACCTAAAAACATTAAACATAGAGTATG
>NZ_JBVCPV010000264.1:0-3101 GCF_057456495.1 Lishizhenia sp.
TCTGATTTCTTTTATGAAGGTGCAGCAGGAGCTTCATTTCCTGGTTTGTTTGCATCAATGGCACGTGCATATCTAACAGAATTCAAAGCAACTGAAGAAGACTTTGCTGAAGTTGCAGTGAAAAATCATGAAAATGGCTTGCTAAATCCTAAAGCACACCTAAGAAAGAAAATTACAGTTGATGATGTAATGAAGTCCGCAGTCGTTGCAAGTCCACTAAAGCTTTATGACTGCTGTCCATTCTCAGATGGTGCAAGCTCTGTTATTTTATGCAGTGAAAAGTTTGCAAAAGAGCACTCTAAAGACTACATTCAAGTGATTGGTTCAGGCAGGGGCGGCTCTCCAGCAGCTCTTCAAGGTCGTGAACACATGACTACAATTCCAAGCACAAAGATTGCATCAGAAGCAGCATACAAGATGGCTGGAATTACTCCAAAAGATGTTGACTTTGCTGAAGTACATGATTGTTTTACGATTGCAGAAATTGTTGATAGTGAAGATTTAGGTTTCTTTGAAAAAGGAAAAGGAGTTGAAGGAGTTAGAGAAGACCAGACATCACGACGAGGTGAAATACCAATTAATCCATCAGGTGGTTTAAAATCTAAAGGTCATCCTATAGGTGCTACTGGTGTTGGTCAAGTGGTAGAAGTTTTTGATCAACTTACTGGTAAAGCAGGCGAAAGAACAGTAAATGATGCTAAAATTGGCTTAACACAAAACTTTGGCGCAACTGGTGCAAGTTGTGCTGTACATATTTTCCAAAGTGTGTAAATTGTCAGCTAAACAAGAATTCATTGATGTTGCAAAATCAGGAAAGGTTCTTGCTAGAAAATGTAAAAAGTGTGGAGAGCTACATTTAGCAACAGTCTATTTTTGTCAAAATTGTGGAAATCCAGAATTTGAAAATGCTATTCTTGAAGGTCAAGGCTCCATTGCTACCTATACTATAATCACTGTTCCCCCAGCAGGATTTGAAAAATACACTCCATATGCCTGGGTTGTTCTAAAATTGGATAATGCCGACCTTCGAGTTTCTGGTTTTATGGGTGGAATTGCAAAACCTGCAGACCTTCCGGTTGGAACCAAGGCCAAAATTGTCGGATTTGATGACCGCGGAATTTTAATAGAAAAACAGTAAATCAAATTTATTATAATTATAAAATAAAATCACAAAAGATTCTTAATTATTTTGAAAATTATCCAATTACATGTCTGTTGAAGTAACCTGCGGAAAATGTGGTAAAAAGATCGCCAACATGAAAATGTTAAAGTCCCTAAAAGATGTTGTAAGGCCTTACAATAATAAATGTCCAGAATGTGGACAGACTCTTTCTACATCAGAATTTACATTAGATGTAAGAGAAAACTGATCTAAATAACAGATAACCATTTCGTCACAAATCTTAATTACCCCTGATCTTTTAGACATGGATATGGAACTGAGCGAGGGACTAGCGGAGCAACCAAAGCGAGGAGGAATCTTACAATCTACATCAAAACGTGTAAGAATGATCTTTTCTGTAATGGCCAGTCCAAACAGAATCGACATCTTAAGAATCTTAAATTCTAAAGGGCCTTTAACATATTCTGAATTAAAGTCTCTTGCGGGTTTTAAATCAAAAAAAGAGAGCGGAAAATTTGCATACCACTTAAGAAAATTGTTAAGGCAATCACTTGTGGCGCTAAACAAGTCTGAAAGGCGTTATACAATTACAAATCTTGGGAAATTAGTTTTGAGCCTTGCAAGACAGATCGAAGAACGTTCCATCATTGAAAGTGGCAAAATGTATGTACGAACATCACACGAATCAATTGAAGAATTTAATTCACATAAAATCATTCAATCTTTAGTTCGTGAAGGCAGTCTTCCATTAGAATTAGCTCAAAAGATTACAGAAGAAGTTGAAAATCGAATTTACAAATATCAAACAACATATCTTACTGGTTCCCTTATCCGTGAAATGGTAAACTCTGTTCTTTTAGAACATGGGCATGAAGAATATAGAAACAAGTTAGCAAGACTTGGAATGCCCGTTTTTGAAGTAAAAGAAATGTTATCAAATGTAGAAAATGTTGATAATGGTGCAGATGGCCTTTTGTATAAAACTGGTCAAACAGTCTTTGCTGAACACCTTTTACTAAACACCCTACCAAAAGATGTGGCAGATTCACACCTATCAGGAGACCTCCATATAGCAAATCCCGGAATTTGGTCACTTTTACCCGATACGATTTTTGTGAATCTAAAAGAACTCATAGATGATGGAATTGACCTACGCGGCAAAGCCTTAGGCGTGACTAGAATTCCATCCATTAAGACACTTGAAAACCTAACATCTGCCTTATCCATGATAATTTCTTTGATTTCAAAAGAAGCATCAAAAGAGGTAGTTTTAGATGGACTTCCACAACTGTTGGCAAAACATGCTAAAAATCTCTCAGATTTAGAACAAAAACTAACTGATGCCTTTGCTACATCTTCTACAACATCACAGTATGGAAGCTCACCAACAATTGTTTCATTTAGAATTCAATTAGGTTCTGATCAAAAGATTACAAAAACAATTCTTACAGCTTACAAAAACTATGTAACAATTACTCCAATACCAAAAATTGGATTAATTATTGATGCAGACAAAACAAAACTAGTTGATTCATCTGAAATTCTAGCCGAAATAATTGCACTAGGTGGAAAAATGATCTTTTCTAAAGGAAGTATTTCAATTAATGGAATTCTAAAAGATGATGCTAAAAATACTAGTGGCACTTTTATTAAATTACAATCACTATCAATTAATTTACCAAGACTTGCATTTGAATCAAATAAAGATGAAACTTACTTTAGAGCTCGTTTAGCATTATTAATGAAACCTGCACTTTCCTCAATGTCATTAAGAAAGAAGGATATATCTGATCTAACTAGACGAGGACTAAATCCAATACTTGCTGGAAATACTCAATATATGCAAAGGAGCTCAACTACTCTTATCGTTAATCTAGTTGGACTACGTGAAGCAGTCTTTAACATTTTAGGATATGAAGACAATAAAGAAGGACGTGCTGTTTTACATAAAGTACTTGAAACAGCAGTAGATGTTGCA
>NZ_JBVCPV010000265.1:0-3037 GCF_057456495.1 Lishizhenia sp.
GAAGAATCGATTTCCTTGTATGAGAAGGTATTGACGTTAGATGCAGAAAATCAGAAGGCCAAAGATAGAATCGCCGAAGCTCAGCAGATTATCGACAATCAGGAAGCGAAAGATGCAGCGAATAAAGCTATTCAAGAGAAGTATAAAAAAGCAATATCTAAGGCTGATGCACTCTACAATGAAGGTCAACTTACAGATGCAAAGTTGAATTATCAGGAGGCTTTGAAGTACAAGAAAAACGATCGTTACGCTAAAGAGAAATTGGATGATATTGACAATCAATTAAGAGATCAAGTTGCTGCAGAAAAAGAAGCGAATTACCAGAAGTTAATCACAACGGCAGATAATTACTTTAAGCAAGAGAATTGGACAAAGGCAAAAGAATTGTATACACGTGCAAATGCTTTGAACCCTCGTGATGGATACCCAAAAAAGAAATTGGACGAAATAGAGGCTAAATTGAATCCCGTTACTGAAGCATCTGGTCCGCTAGAAAATTTGGGAACTGAAGAAGATATTTCTATTGCTGAAGGAGCAAAATTATTGCTTGAAGCCGAAAAACAAAGGGAGCAAAATAGAAGAAATGAATTAAGTGAGGAAATTGATAAAACAGAGGAGTTACCGAATCAATTGGCGCTTACAGATGCAGAGGAGAGACAGCAAACTTTGGAGAAATCTGAAGAACTGAAAGAAGACTTAGCAGAAGATGTGGAGCAAGCTGAACAGAGACGTTTAGAGGGCGTTGAGTTGGTGAAACAAAGAGAAGACGATATAGCCAACAAAAGAGAGCAAGAGAAGGTATTTGAGGATGCTGAAAATTTAAGAACACAAGAAGATATAGACGCTACCCAATCGGAAGTTGCAGAGGTAAACAAAGAGAAAGAAAAGGATCTGCAAAATTTAGCTGTTGATTTAGAAGAAGAAGAGGAAATTGCAAAAGCTAGGGAGTTAAAAGATTTGGCCGAGAATGCGGATAGAACGCAAGTAACTTATGACTTCATTCAAGATGAGTTAGCAGACCAAGCAGAAAGTGGAGATGCACAAGCTGAGGTTGTTGCAGCTCAAAAGTTATTGGAAAAAGTAAATGAACAAGAGGTTACCCAATACGAAAATTCTGTAGACCAACAAGCTATTTTAGAAGCGAAAGCACTTATTGCAGAGGAGCAAGAAAAGATAGCTCAAGCAGAAAGGGAGAAAGAAGCAGCAGCACAAAACCAAGTGATAGAACGCACCAATGAAATTGCCGAGAATGCGCAAGCTGAACGTTCTGAAAAAGAAAAAGAAGGTGATTTGATGCGTCAGGAAGTTGTGGCGGAAGTAGACCAAAGGGAGACTGCCTTGGCAGCGAAACAAGCGACAGATTTAGATAATGAGAAGCAAGAAGAAATAAAAACGGAGCAACTCATTGAAGGGTCCCGTGAGGCGGTTTCAGATAAAAGTAAAGAACAAGAAATTCTACACCAAGGAAAACAACAATTGGTAGAGGAGAAGGAGGGAGCAGTGCAGAGAGCTGAGGCCTTAAAACGTGAAGAAGATAAGCGTTTAGAAGCAGAAACTACACAGAAAATAGAAGAGCAAAGTAACCAGTCTGAACAGAACAATGCGCAGCAAAACGAAAATGCTCAAAAGGTAAATGACGCCGTAACTCAGTCGGTAGATTTAGCTAAAACAGCTTCTGAAGAACGCTCTAATGCAGGAAAAGAAAATAATCAGAATGCTCAAGCTTATTTGGATGGTATAGAAAACAATTCTACGAAGTTTAATGAAACAGTAGCCAATGCTTTAGGAGAAGAATTTCCAGAAGGTGTAACCCAGCAATCTTTTGTTAGAAGAGATAGCGAAGGCTTACCTATAAAAATTGTAACCCGTCGAATTGTTGTGAAAGATGGTCGAGGAGATGTTTATATGAGAATTCAAACGACTTACGGTACTTCATATTCGAAAAATGGATCTCAAATAACAAGTATTGTTTGGGATAAAGAAACAGACAATGGTAAATTGGTTAAACACTTCTAGTATTTTTCTGCTAACACTTATGTTAGCTTCGGCTTGTTCTACCCCTGAAGTTAAGGAAGGTGATCAGGATCAGCAGTTTGAAGATAATTCATTTTCTACGCAAATAAACAAACAGGAAATTCAGGGGTATACCCAGGGCTCTACCTTTCAAATAAAAACAAGTGATGATAGTTTGCTACTTTCTACCTATGAAATAGAAAGCATATTCACAGGTTTTGATGCTGAGCTATCAGGGTATTTAGAAGCTTCTCTAATCTCAAAAGTGAATGCTAGTCCTGCGGGAATGAGGATCCCGGAAAATGCATATTTTACCCCTTGTTTTAATAAGAGTATTGAGATCTATAAAACTACGAACGGGGCTTTCGATCCTTCTGTATTTCCTATGGTGAAGGCTTGGGGATTCTTTAAAGATTCTAACCTTGTTTTGAGTCAAAAAGAAGTAGATAGTTGTTTGCAATTTATTTCTTTCCAACCCAATCATCTTTATAGCTTTCGTGCAGATAGTATTATAAAAAATGACCCGCGTTTTTGTTTCGATTTTAATGCGATTGCTCAAGGTTATTCAGTAGACGTGGTTGCAGAATTTTTAGATGAAAAAGGTCAAGAAAATTACTTCATAGAAATAGGTGGAGAGCTTAGAACCAAAGGTGTGAATAAGGAAGGTAAACCTTGGGTAATTGGAATTGATGTTCCTTCTGATACCAATGATGGATTGAACCAAAGAAGTTTGGAAAACGCCATTTCAGTAGAGAATAAGGCATTGGCTACATCGGGTAATTACCGCAAATATTTCGTGGTTGACGGAAGAAAGTACTCACATACCATAGATCCTAAAACAGGTTATTCTGTTAAACATAATTTATTAAGTGCTACGGTAATGGCAGATGATTGTGCTACGGCAGACGCCTATGCAACGGCTTTTATGGTGATGGGCAAAGAGGCTACTTTAGAGTTTGTGTCTTCACATCCTGAGTTAAATCTTGAAGTGTATCTACTCTTTCAAAATGAAGAAGGTTTGTTA
>NZ_JBVCPV010000266.1:0-3033 GCF_057456495.1 Lishizhenia sp.
GAGATTATAAGTTTGACAAGAAGAAATGTGCCTTGGTCACTTTCTTCATTCATACACAGCCTTTGAAAAGTCAAACAAGTACTTTCATCGATTTAAACCAATGAAAACTCTTGGACAAGAACAAATGCGGTCGTTGACCGCTTCTTTCCTATGCAAGCATTAATCCTTCCATTTGTATGTAACACCATGCACGGATTTATATAAAACTGGTTCCATTTGTTCAGGGCAATTTTCACAACTAAACCTGGGCGGAACACTTAGGTCACCACCATCAAAAAAATCTAATTCTTCTACCACTTCTATTGGTATCATTTCTTCTGCTCCGCAGCCTAGGCATCTGAACAATACCGATTTATTTTCCTTTAACTTGCTCATTTTTCTCGCTGCTTTTAATTTTGCCCGTCTCTTGTCTTTTACCTTTTTACTCATACCTTCTCCTCATTTGTACAATGGTTCAAAGCCCAACTTTCCTTTTATTATGTCGTGACTTTCCTTAAGTTCTTCTATTTCTTTTTTTACTTTTTCATAAGCTCTATCATGTATCAATTTTAAAACGCTTCCTATGCCTGGATATACCACATCACTTATTGTCATTTCTGTTTTACAATTTGGACACTTTAATGGATCATGGCCAAATGATAGTTGTATCCTTTTACGCCATGATTTGTATTTCTTTTGAATCTCTTTTATTTTATCATTCACCATTTTTATTACTTTACATTTATGCTTTCTTTTACCTGCATATATGCCATAGTAACGAATCATTTTAAATCCACTATTTGCGATATGAATGATAACACGTTTTATAAATTCAAATACACTTACTTTAATTTCTCTTCTTTCACCACTTTTATGATCATCATAAAAGTAAGTAACAGTTTTACCATCATAGTCTATTATTCTTGAATTTGCAATTGCAGGACGACCTGTATATCTACCTACATATTTCATGGCCGATCTGCTATCAGATATCTGCCGGTCTCCATATACATAAAAACCATCTTTATATGCAGCATACAATTTATTTTTTATATTTTTAAAGGCACGCTTTCCCTTTTTTATGGTCTTTTCTAAGGCTTTTAACAAACCTGTTTGCCAGCTTTTTCGCAGTCTTTCATAATGAAAGTAGTGACAATTTTTCCACTCTGTTATTTCTCCCATTGCCCCCTCTGTAACCAATAAGTGGACGTGAGGATTCCATTTTAAATCGCGACCAAAAGTATGTATTACAGATACAACACCAGGTGTATAATTTTCCTTTTTATTTATTTGATTAAAGTATCTTTTTAATACATCATAAGCTATTTGAGGAAGCAGACTTAAACGTTTTCTATCCTGTCTAAAATATATTCTTAATTCCTGAGGAACTGTAAATACCATATGTCTATGTTTAACCTTTATCAACGTATTAGACATTTTTTCAGCGCGCTCATCGACGTAAATTTTACCACACGAGCTACAAAATCTGCTTTTACACGTAAAGCCTAGCTTTTTTTCTACTCCACATTTGCTGCAACTATAAACAGTATGTCCTTTACTGATATCACCACAATTAATCATACGCGTTACGTCTTTTACTACATCTGGTCGTATTTTATCCTTATAAACTTCATAAAAAGCATCCCAATGATTAGAAAATATCTCTTTAATCATATGCCAAACCTCCTATGGAAATCTTTTACATTATTATTTTATCAAGTTTTTCCAATAGCTTCAACCCTATTTCTTATTGTCTAGGAAATGAAATTTCCTAGACAACAAGAAATGTGCCATTGGCACTTTCTTCATTCTTAAACAGCATAAGCAAAGTCATATCTGTACTTTCAACGATTATAGCGAATGAAAACGTAGAGTAGAAAACAGGTTTTGATTCAATCTCCACCTGCTCCCCCTCATCAAACCGTACATGAAGTTTTCCCTCATACGGCTTTCCGAGATTCTTCTTCCATCCGCTTTACGGCTAATACACAACCATTCTTTTCAAGCCCAATCTGTATAGAAGTTGACTTACAGTATAGTACTTGTAGGTCTTCCTCTTTCTATGCTTCATATTGTACCAAATAACAAGTCGATGTCTTATAAAACTGTCCAGCTTTCTAAGCATCCTAGTTGGTGATAGTTTGTAATAATTACGCCAGCCACTTATCTTTGGGTTTAGTATACTAATCATCGCTTTGGGTTCTTTATAGGTTGTAGATTTACTAGTAATCGCTCTAATCACTTCTTTTATCTGTTTGTACTTCTTTTTACATATCCATCTTTCAACAGCATAGTATTCTCTTCCGGATACAGTCTTTTGCTTGGTCTTTCTATGATGATAACCTAGGAAAATAAAACCTTCCTTACCGCCCCAAAGGTTTACAACCTTTGTCTTTTCAACACTCAGTTCTAAATCTAAGCGTCTCATGACTTCTCTGATGACTGCATAGCTATGTTCTACGTCCTTCTTGTTCTTGCAGATAATCACAAAATCATCTGCAAAGCGGACGAGCTTGCCTAAGTGACTATAATGTCTTTCCCATACTGTATCTAAGTAGTCTAAGTAGATGTTAGATAATAGCGGCGAGATCGCCGACCCTTGAGGACTACCCACTGTAGTGGCCATCTTTTTTCCCGCAATCATCACGCCAGCCTCTAGCCATTTCTTTATGAGTTTCAACACTCTTCTATCGTTAATTCTCTTCTCGACAAGTAGCATCAATTTATCGTGATTAATGTTATTGAAATAACCTTTGATGTCCGCGTCTAAAACATAATTACCCCTGTTATTACACGCTTTTCTTATCACTTCTAATGCCTGATGTTGATTCCGTTTGGGTCTGAAACCAAATGAGCTTCCTTTAAAATCCGCTTCAAATATTGGTTCCACAACTAGTTTCATGGCTGTTTGTACGATTCTATCTTTGACCGTTGGTATGCCGAGTGGCCTTGTCGAATCTTTTCCCTTTGGAATTTCTGTATACCTAACAGGCGGTGGATTATAACCACCTTTCAGTAGGTCAAGTCTTATTTCCTCTAGGACTTTACCAACAC
>NZ_JBVCPV010000267.1:0-3028 GCF_057456495.1 Lishizhenia sp.
CCAAACATCTTTCTCTAATCCTACACATTTAAAACGTTCAACTTCTCACATTCAACCCTGTGAAAATTCAATTCATCTATTAGAAATTTACTTTTATCTTTATAAATTAAGCATCTAGTTAATTTTTCTATTTTTGTTGCTTTACAACAACTCAATAAACTACAGGATACATGCGTGATCTACTGCGATCCTTATTCTTTACACTCTTGCTATGCACCTCCTTTTCTGTGTGGAGTCAGGAAAACACTTTTGAAAAAGCAGACAGCTTAATAAAGGAGGGTTATGAAAAAGCTTTTCTCAACGAGTTGTATGAAATTAAATCTCAAGAAGATTTAATTAAAGATCCAGAAGAGCATTTGAAGTTGTATGTAAAATTGATGGAATACTTTCGTATTTATCAATTCGATCATGACTCAATCATTAAATACTACAACATAGGAAATCAGCTGGCAACAGACTACCACAACCAGGAATACCTCTACAATTTTGAATTCATGTGGGGAACCTATTTAATGAACACCGGTAAGTACAAGGAAGGATTGTTGATTTTTCAGAAAATTTGTCCAATTGTTGAAGAAAACAACTACTCTTACCTCCCCCACCTCTACGACTCCTATGCAAGACTCTTTTACCTACTGAAAGACTACCAAAAAGCCTATAGTTACCTTAAAAAAGAAGCGCAGATCTTTAAAGAGCAGGGAAATTTAGCAAACACCTCTGCTACCTACAATAACTTAGGTGTATTATATATTTCCGAGAACATGTTAGACTCTGCCTTAGTTTACCACAATTTGTCTCAGGAAATCAACTTCAAATTAAAAGACAGTATAAACATCGTACGTTCTTACAACAATTTAGGTAGAGCCTATTACAAATTAAGTAAATACAAAAAAGCTGATAGTTTATTTCAATTGGCTTTAAATTATGACCACAACAGGGTAAACTTAGGTCTTTTAGTAAACTATGCCAACCTTCTGATTGATCAAAACAATTTGGAAGAAGCTGAACTTTTCTTATTAAATGCAATAGAACGCAACCCTATTAAACACACGAAAAAATCGGCACTTGCACAATTAGTACGCGTAAAAAAAGAACAAAATAAATACAAAGAAGCATTAGCCTACAGTGAAGAGTTACGTCTTTTATCAGAAGAATTACTGGATGAAACAAAGGTCAAAGAGTTAGAACGACTTACCGTTGAATACGAAACCAACCAAAAGGAACAAGAAATATCAAGCTTAAAAAAGATCAATACTAAACAGCAGCAATTACTCTCTAAAAACAGGTTATTGATTATTGTATCCAGTGCTTTATTGGTGTTGATCGGACTATTACTAGCCTTATATTTCAAAAATAAAAACTTCCAAAGTAAGGTGGAGAAAATGCTCATGGAGCAAAAACTATTACATTCTAAAATGAATCCTCACTTTATTTTTAACTCCCTTTCTAATATTCAATCCAACATCCTTCAAGATCAGAAAGAAGTGGCTGTTAAATACTTGGTAAAATTCTCGAAACTACTGCGTTACAACTTAGAGCAGTCTACCCACGACACAGCATTATTTGAAGATGAGATTAAAAGCATACGCGATTACTTAGAAATGCAAAACTTGCGTCTCAATGGAAATTTAGAATACGTTATCAATGTAGACGAGGAACTTGAACAGGATACCGATATCTACATACCTGGAATGATGATGCAGCCTATCGTTGAAAATGCCTTAGAACATGGACTTGAAGGGGTTGATCATCCACGTATTGAAATAGACGTACAAGACAAAGATGATCATTTACACATTACCTTTATTGATAACGGCGTTGGATATTCTAGAACGCAAAACAAAAAGAACCCCAACAAAACTTCTCATGCCAGTAAAATATTAAATAGACGCTTAGAGATACTGGCAAAGAAGTTAAACCTAAACTTATATTACGAAATCGCAGATAATTTAGACCAAAACCAGCAAATAATTGGTACAAAAGCAACACTTGTTATCCCTATAACTTCACTTCAAGAATAGTAATATGAAAACAGTAATAATAGATGATGAAAAACAAATTCGCGAAGGATTAAAAATTCTTGTGAATAATATTCCCGACTTAGAAGTAGTTGGAGAAGCTGAAAATATAGAAGAGGGAGAGCAATTGATTAATTCACTTTCTCCCGACTTGGTATTACTAGACATTCAATTAAAGCAAAACACGGGGTTTCACCTACTCGATAAAATCCCCAATAAAAATTTCCATTTAATCTTTATTACAGCCTACAATGAGTATGCTATAAAGGCCTTTAAATACAATGCGTTTGATTACTTATTAAAACCTATAGATCCCGAAGAATTAGAAGGAACTATTAATAGGCTCCGAGAGCAAAAAAACATACAGGCAGAACAGCTCATTCAAGCTTCGAAAAAGAACAACGATTTAAAAAGACTCGTTGTAAAAACCACCGAGCAAATATACATTCTCCCTTTGGATGAAATTGTTCGTTGTGAGGCAGATTTAGGCTACACTCATTTTCACATGAGCAGCGGAAAACGTATATTAAGTTCTAAAACTTTAAAGGAATACAACTCCTTACTACCGGATGAAACTTTCATCCGTATCCATCAATCTCATTTGGTTAACTTAAAATACATTACTAGCTACAATAAAAAGGGACACGTGCAACTTCAAAACAATATGGAAATCCCTGTTTCAGTACGTAAAAGAAGTATGGTAGCAGATTTGTTAAAATAAAAAAAGCAATGTCTCCATTGCTTTTTTTAGGTTTAGCGAGTAGGCTTATCAAATGAGACCACAAGGTATGCTATGTTCAGCCATATTCTAGTTTTAAAAAAAATGGCACAACCCAAAAGAGTTATGCCATTTGCTTGATGTACATTACATCTACTACTGGTTTACATGTAAAAAGGCCGGTTAAATGCCTTTTTTTGCTTTGTGCTACTCAAAGGTCAGTATTTTAAGACAATAATTCTATTCTGATTGATATTCGTAAAGGCCCATTCATTATTTGTTCAAACATCTA
>NZ_JBVCPV010000268.1:0-3022 GCF_057456495.1 Lishizhenia sp.
CCATTGATAATGCTTTTTGCAATACAAAACGTGTTTGTGGCATAGGTCCTTCGAAGGCATCTACCAACAAACAAACACCATCAGCCATGTTCAATACACGTTCTACCTCACCACCAAAGTCGGCGTGACCAGGAGTATCGATAATGTTGATTTTTGTGTTTTTGTAAGTAACAGAAACGTTTTTAGAAACGATAGTAATACCTCTTTCTCTTTCAAGGTCATTGTTATCCATCATTAACTCACCTGAGTTATTTCTGTCTCTTTCTGTGAAGCTATCTCCAGCTTCGATCATTCTATCAACCAAAGTAGTTTTACCGTGGTCAACGTGTGCGATAATCGCAATGTTTCTAATTTCCATTGAATAATTCTAAAATCGGCGAAGTCAATATTTTCGAATGCTGCGCCAAATTTGTCATTTTTTACTTTATCCTATATTAAGAGCACATTAAACTTAAAAGAAGTAGGAAGAAGTTTCCTCCCTCCTACTTTTCAGTGTTGTATTCTTAATTTTCTGCTTGAACGAAGATTACTCTACGTTCAATATTTTGCATCTATCTTCTTGCGCTAGTTCTTCTGTTTCCACCTCCAGAACGACCACCTGATGATCTTCTGTCTCTAGAACCAGAGTTTCCTCTTCCACCGCCACTGCGACCTCCGAATCCACCTGATCTACCACGTCCACCAGAAGAACGTCCGCCACCTGAGCGACCTCCACCTGATTTCTCTTTCGATAACTCAACTTTCATTTCTTTACCTTCAAAGTCAGCACCGTTCGCTTTCGCTAAAATTTGATCAGCATCTGTTTTGTCAGCATCGAAGAATGAGTAAGATCCCATAACGTCGATACGTCCGATAGATCCAGAGTTGATTCCTGTAGAATCACAGATTACACGAAGTAATCCCCCTTTGTTCAATCCATCTTTCTCACCAAGCGTTACAAAGAATCTAGCTTTGTTTTCGTCTGTTCTACCACGACCTTTGTTACGATCACCTCTTTCTGGTCTATCGCTTCCTCTGTCTGAAGCAGAAGCATTTAAGTTTCCTGCGTGTTTGTAGTAATCTAAGAATCTGTTAAACTCAGCAGAAACGAACTTTTTGATTACTTCTTCTTTCGTTAATTCTTCGAAGTCAGTAAGTATCGCTGGTAAAAACTTCTCTATGTCAGATTCTTTTACCTCAGTACTTTTCACCTTGTCTATCATTGCCGTTAACTGAATACCACAAATCGCTTGTGCATCCGGAATATTAGCAAATGTAAACTCTGTTCTAATTACTCTTTCAATTGCTCTAATCTTACCTTTCTCTCTTGTGTTGATTAACACTAAAGATTCACCTTTTCTACCCGCACGAGCAGTACGTCCAGAACGGTGTGTATAGTTCTCTATATCATCTGGTAAATTGTAGTTGATAACGTGAGTGATATCATCTACGTCGATACCACGAGCTGCAACATCAGTAGCTACCAACAATTGTAAAGATCTGTTACGGAAAGAATCCATAACTCTATCTCTTTGCGCTTGTGATAAATCACCGTGTAATGCTTCTGCATTGTATCCGTCTTTTCCTAATTTTTCAGCAACCATCTGCGTTTCTCTACGCGTACGGCAGAATACTAAACCGAAAATTGAAGGGTTAAAGTCAATCAAACGTTTTAAAGCGTGGTATCTATCTCTTTCTTTTACACAGAAATAAATGTGCTCAATGTTTGCGTTTGTTTCATTTTTATGTCCAATCGTTACTTCTAACGGATTTGACATATAGTTTTTCGAAATACTTGCCACTTCTTTTGGCATTGTCGCTGAAAACAACCATACGTTCTTCGTAGATGGTGTTTCTTTTAAGATGTAATCCAAATCTTCTTTGAACCCCATGTTCAGCATTTCGTCAGCCTCATCTAAAACAACGTATTGAACGTCGTCTAATTTTGCCGCTTTTCTGTTGATCAAGTCACACAAACGCCCTGGTGTTGCCACTATAATTGACACACCGTCTTTTAAAGCTTTCATCTGGCGACGGATATCCGTACCCCCATAAACTGCTTCTACACGTATAGACTTATCGTACTTGGAGAAATTTTTAAGGTCGCTTGCAATCTGCAAACACAACTCCCTGGTTGGACAAATAACAAGGCCTTTAGGAGACTTTCCTGGCGATGTAATGTTGTTAATCAATGGCAAACCAAATGCGGCTGTTTTCCCCGTCCCTGTTTGAGCCAATCCGACAAAGTCACTTTCCGTTTGCAATAAATGCGGAATTGCTTGTTCTTGAATTGGTGTTGGTGACTCAAAACCAAGGTCTGCTATCGACTTAACTACCTCGCTTCTAAGCCCTAATTCACTAAAGGTCATAAAATATATTATCTAAAATTGACTGCAAAGATACCACATTTAAATGAAACGAGCACATAAGCATGAAAATAAAAGGATTAGTAAAGTTTTAACAACCAAAAGTTTACAAGTTCAGACAACCAATAATAATCTACAAGGTACTTATACTAAACACGTTATCATGAAAACACTTTTACTTTCGATTACAACCCTGTTTCTAGGTCTAATGAGTTATGCCCAAAACTGTGTTGCGGATTACAATGTAAGTAACATTGGAAATAGTTACACCTTTGTTTTTACCGGTAACCAGCCAACCAACGCAAGCATTACCTGGAATATAGGAGGACAAATTTACACAGGTAGCTCTGTTACAACAACCTTGGCAAGTCCAAGTATGGACTACGTTGGATGTCAAGTAACTCTTGTTGATTCAGTAAACAATCTATACTGCACAGATCTAAAAACTGACACATTGTATATCTCCGGGGCAACTAATAGCTACTGTATGGCTGATTTCGATATCATACAGGATTCAACTAATCTTAACGACTACTATGTCGTAAATCAATCTTCGACCACTTCAAGTTTACAATATTTAATTTGGGATTTTGGCGATGGAACTTCGACGAATGATCCTTACCCTTCTCATAATTATGCTAATGTAGGAACGTATGTAATTTCTTTATTTATTTATA
>NZ_JBVCPV010000269.1:0-3005 GCF_057456495.1 Lishizhenia sp.
ATAAAAGCGAGCGGCTTCACTTGCTGAATTATCAAGCCAAATACAGGTATTAATATGCTTTTTCATGTTTTCTTACTTTAAAGTGATTCGTCTGTCTACACACAAGTTACTACATCCCTTTAAAATTTAAAAGAAAAAAACAAGCTCACCTATTAAAAATTATTTGACGGCATACAATGATTGTTTTTTGAAACGGTAACTCCCTGCAGGGTTATATTCCTTTAATTGTACTTTTTGACTTTCTAAACTCGGTGTTAAAATCATTTCCTCTCCATTGTTCATGAATTTCACTTTTAACGCATTGAAATTAGCAGGTACATTTGTCCATCGATAACTCAATACACCTGAAGATGAAATTTCATAACTTAACTCCGGACTCTGATGTTGATGCAGGTAAACATTAAAAAACCAAGCGTAATCTTTTCCGGTTTTTGCATTAACCACATCAATAAAATCTTGAGACTCCACCAAGGTATATTTGTATTGATCATAAAACGATGAGATAATATCAAAAAAGAGAGTGTCGTTATCGAGTTGTTCTCTCAACGTATGCAAGATCCAAGCTCCTTTCACATAGACATCCGAGTGTTTACGGAAATGAAACCAACGCCTGCCTTCTACTCCAACAACAGGATATTTATTGTTTATCCTTGATCGGTTACTATTAAGGCTAATGTCATAATATCGCCGGCCAAAAATCTGTTCATAATACACGGATTCTGAATAGGTAGCAAAACCTTCTTGTATCCAAACATCTGCCAAGTCTTTCACTGTAATACTATTGCCCCACCATTCATGTGCCGTTTCGTGTAAAATAATATAGTCTGTAGTGAAAAAACGTCCATTTTGATATCCATTTCCATAGGCAATGGCTGATTGATGCTCCATTCCTGCATAAGGTGATTCAATCATTTTAAATCCATCTTTATACCAAGGGTACAAACCAAATGTTCTTTCATATACCTTTAAAATATGATGGGTTTGTTTAAAATGTTTCTCCGCTTTTTCCGCATGCGATTTCAACACATAATAATTCAGCATTAAATCATCGCCTTCCAAACCTTTATACGTGTCTTGGACCAATACAAAGTCGCCCACATAAATGGTAACATTATAGGTATTGATGGGATAAGATACAAACCAGGTAAAACTCGTTGTATTTGCGTTCTCTTTTGTGTTTTCTAAGACACCGTTTCCTACGCCAATCAAACCTTTGGGAACCGTATAGGTCATCCGCACACTGTCTGGCTCATCTGCTGTATGATCTTTTAGTGGCCACCAAAGACTCGCTCCATCCGATTCGCAAGCCACACCAATCCATGGTTTGCCTTCTTGATCTTTTTTCCATACAAAGCCCCCCTTCCAAGGTGCTTTTTTCGCTTCTTCAGGTTTACCTTTATAGACTGCTTTTAAAATAAATTCTTCGCCCTGATGATGTGTCGTTTGAACAAATACAGCGCGGTGCTTTCTAGAAAAAGTTAATTGCTCATTGGTACTGGCATCTTCTAGGGAAGTTATTTCAAAATTTGGATGGAGGTCTATCTGTAAGGTATCAAAATCTTCAGTTGCCTTCGCGTGTATAAAAACAGTTCCTGAAAGCCCTTTATTTTCGGCGTCTACAGATAAATTCAAGTTGTAATAGTTAACGTCAAAACAAGTTCTAAAGGAGGTTAACTCTCCCAATAGAATTTGTTCTTCGCTAAACTTTGGAATCTTTCCTTCTTTTTTGGGGTTGGCCATTTCTGAACGAAAGATAGAACAGGACCCAAACAATAAGGCTAGAATTAAGGCTAATAGGTAATTGATAAATTTCATATTGTATAGTCTAACTACTGTTAGACTATGAATAGGTGGAAAAGTTACATGCATGGATTAATTTTTATTCTTCTTTTAAAATATATTGCATACCATACATCACTGAAAGTACACAACGTTTTGGCCTCTTATCAATATACAATGTTCTAGCTCTATCTTCAAAAGAGAGCGGATTTCTAATTCCACTCGAAAAATTAATACTGACAACGGTTATATTGAGTATCGTATCAACAGACTTTTCTGAATAATAAGTGTGTAAATTATAAATTGAATCTCTTAAACTTTCTTTTAAGGAATTACTTATTTTAACTTCATCTACAGGGGCAATTTTTAAAGAAGAATGGAATTTCTCTAGTGCATATTTTGGCATTTTACCCAGTAGCCTACTATGTACGTCGATAGGTTTGAAGGTTTTTGGTAAATAGAAAATCACACTTTTCATCATGCGACTACCTACCCTTATTCCATCCATGAACTCAGAGGTGTAATAACTGTGTTCACTGTAATCCGAAATGTTGTAAACCTCCAACAATTTCAATAATGTATCTTCTATACTTTCACAAGAATAAGTTAATACATAATCAGCATGCTTTCTATCGATTTTTTGAAAGTTATAAACCTCACCAAAGTGTAAAGTAACCTCTGAGCCTAGATCTGTCAATATCGTATCATAACTCATATATAACTCTAGAGTAAGCGTATCCTGTTTATTCCTTCCAGCGGACGCTATAAAACTCATCAGAATACATAATGATAAAAGAAAATGCTTCATAGTGTTTTATATATTGAATAACAAGGGTGATTAAAAGTAACAAAAAAGCCCTTCTCAAATTGAGAAGGGCTTCATAATACATAAGATTATGTATTAAATATCAATATTCGCATACTTGGCGTGTTTCTCGATAAACTCTTTACGAGGTGGAACTTCGTCTCCCATCAACATAGAGAAAATCTGATCACTTTCTGCAGCGTTTTCAATAGTTACCTGACGCAACGTTCTTCCCTCCGGGTTCATGGTTGTATCCCAAAGTTGTTCCGCATTCATCTCTCCCAAACCTTTGTAACGCTGTACACCAACTGAAGAAGCTGGTCCAGATCCTTTGAATTGGTCTACCAAACGGTCACGTTGGTCATCGTTCCATGCGTAATCTGACTTCGCACCTTTCTTCACTAAGTATAAAGGAGGCGTC
>NZ_JBVCPV010000270.1:0-2990 GCF_057456495.1 Lishizhenia sp.
CTACCTCCCATCATTGGGTTTCTTGGTTGAACAAATTCACCCGCTTCTCCTATTTCTAAGATCTCCATTTCGAAAACTAAAGTTTCAAATGGAGGAACTAAATCATTTCCTTGAGTTCCGTAACCTAGATCGTAAGGTACATATAATTTGTACTTACCACCAACTTGCATGTTTTGCAAACCTAAAGTCCATCCTTTAACTACCCCGTTAAGGTTAAACGCTAAAGGTTGTCCTCCATTTTGTAAAGACATTTTATAAGAGTTTTGTAACTCGTTCAAATCTGCATCATATAAGATGTAATGTGCTTTTACATCTGCTCCAGCAGGAACCGTTCTTCCTTCTCCTTTTTTCAAAGTTTCGATAACGTATCCTTCTGGGTATTTTTTCGTGTTTGGACGCTTTAACGTTTCAGCAATTAGGTCTTCTCCTTTTTGCTTGGCAACAGCTCCAATTTCGTTTTGTGTCAATACTTTTGTAGTAACTGTAATGGCTTCATAAGGTTGAAAGATGTAACTTCCATTTCTAGGGTTTCTCAAACCTTCTTGACTAAATGCTTTGTCTGTAGAACAGTATACTTTGTACTCTCCTCCTACTTCCATTTGCTCCATAGCATCTTTCCATCCTGCTACTAATCTTCTGTCTTGGAATTGTAAAACTTGACTGTTAATGTCGTCCGTCATTCCATAATCTCTAATGGTAGCTAACATTGTATCTCCAAATGTATTTTGCATCACCAAAAGCATCTTGTATTCAAAGTTAGGTACTAATTTTTCTCCATTACCTGCTGCTACCTCTTCCAAGATAACATCATCAGAGATAACTTTCACATCTGCTTTTGCCTTTGCATCAACCATTAATTTAGATGCCGCTTTTTTAGTAAGGTCGTTGTAGAAATCTTCTACAATTTGAATTCTCTCTTCTTCTCCGATCAAAGAAGTATCTGTATTTACAAGACTTCTTGCAAATCCTTTTCTTGCAATTTCAATATCAAAAACATCTTCGGCATCTTTCGTCTCTAACATTTTTCTTGTTGCTTCACCTAGATAACTTCCGTAACAAGCAGACAAATCAACTAAAGAATAATTACTAGTATCAATAGACAAATCTTGTTTTACAACCGTTTGCATGATTTGCTCACATTCTCCTTTTTGCTCATCTGAGAAGGCAGCATATCCGGCAGCATAACTATTCTCCAATTGCTTAAAATCTAACTGTTGGAAAATTGTATCTGGAAAGTTTTTAAAGTTAGAAGCCATATCAGCTCCAATAGAGAAAGAAATTTTTTCTTCTATCGTATTTAAGGTAAGATCATCATAATTACCATTTGACGATTGCTCACCACAGGCAACAAGAGCTAAAGCTAATGCTCCAAAGATTATTTTTTTCATGAATTTTATATTTGGGGTTTAAAAAAGTGGGGCATTGCGCCCCACTCAGGAAAGATCTTATTAAAGAATCTCTAATAATTCTACATCAAAGACTAATGTCATGTACGGTTGGATTGGTCCACCTGGGTGTGGGTTTGCACCGTAAGCTAATTCTTGAGGAACGTACAATCTATGTTTTGCACCAACTTTCATTAACTGTAAAGCTTCTGTCCATCCTTTAATAACTTGGTTCAATCCGAATTGAGCTGGCTCTCCTCTTTGAACTGAGCTATCAAATACGTTACCATCGATTAATGTTCCGTGGTAGTGTACTTTAACTGTATCTGTAACTGCTGGCATGTTTCCTTCACCTTCTTCGATTACTTCGTACTGTAATCCTGAAGCTGTAGTAACAACACCTTCTTTCTTCGCGTTTTCAGCTAAGAATGCTTCACCAACTTCTTTGTTCTTAGCAAACTTTGCTTCGTTAGCGGCAGTTAAATATTTTTGAATAATAGCGTTAGCCTCTTCTGGATTGTATTTTGGAGCCTTTCCACTTAATGCATCTGTAATTCCTTCTAATAAAGCATCTGGTTGTACTCCTTCTAGACTTTGTTGCATTAAACTTCCTGCAATACTCATTCCTACACAGTAACTTACTGCTTCTATTTCTTGTGACATGTAATATAATTTTACCGCAAAGATAGGAGTTTGTTTTAAAGGAAGAAGTGAATTGGAAGTTCCTTCGGGGGGAATGTTTTTAATTCACAAAAATTTAGACTTTTTCTACATCTGAAAACACTAAACATAAAAAAAGGGACACCTTTCGGCATCCCTTTTCAAAGTCCTATAATCTTACTAGTGGTTAACTACCACGTTGATTACTTTCTTAGATCCGTTCGCTAAGTTTACGTTTAACATGTAAACTCCGTTTTCTAAATCTTGAACGTTAATCACTGTATTTTCAGCTTGAGCATTTACTGCGATATCCTTAACTGTTTTACCAGTCATATCTACCATAGTTATTGTACTCACTTCATTATCATTAAATGCTACAGTTAAGTTTGCATTTGCCGGAGAAGGGTAAGCTGTTACATTAATATCTTCTTCGATGATGTCTAATCCTAACTCTGCAGCTGGGAATGCTTTTAAAGCAAATGCTGGAGTTTCTTCAAATCCGAATCCTGCTAAGAACCACTGGCTACTCAAGTTTGGTGCTTGTGGTTGTAAGTAAATTTCTTCGATATTTGTTACGTAATTTGCTTCAGGATCGTATCCAATGAATACATCAGAGTTACCCGTGTATACACAGAACAAGTATCTTTGATCATCTTGTAACAAGAATGGAGTATCGAACTTAGCAAATACACTAGAATCTTGGTAATCTCCTTCGAAGATGTATTCTGTAAATGCAACCTGGTTAATTGTATTAACACCTGCGTTTGCATCATTTAAATCTGTAAACTGATCATCCCATTCAAATGCTGTTACTAAGAAAGGTTCTCCTGTTAAAACAGCTCCTGATGATGAACCTGTAATCGCTGTAAAGTACATTCCTTCAACACCCATTCTAGATGCGTTTGAATTTCTATAAGCCATACATGCTGTAAAGTCTGGTCCTGA
>NZ_JBVCPV010000271.1:0-2933 GCF_057456495.1 Lishizhenia sp.
AATTAGATAGGATTACTGCAGAGGAAATAAGAACAGTAGCTCAAAAATTCTTTGCGGCTGATCAGATTTCTACTTTGATTTTTGAACAGAACGGGAAAGATTAAAAGCGCGTAAATCGAACGCGATAAGCGAGAAAAGTATAGATAAAAAAAAGGCTGCAGAAATGCAGCCTTTTTTTTGTTTTTGGGTTTAGTTTTTAACGAATCTATTCGTTGTAATTTCTTGTTCTGAACTAACTTGGAGTAGGTATACTCCTTTTTCTAAGCCTTCCAAATTGATGGTGTTATTCAACTTATTCGTTTGAAGGGTATAAACATTTTGTCCTGCCGCATTAATAATGCTAATTGTTTTCTCTGTTCCTTCTTGGAAGATAACATGTAATTGATTATTGGCTGGGTTCGGATAGTATGCGAATTGTTCCGTCTCGAAGTCTTCTGTACTTACATAGTCAATTGTAATACACTCAGAGGTATCCGTACAAGTTCCGTTTGTAATCACACAAGCGTACGATCCGTTTTGTGTTGCAGTAAAGCTTGCGTTTGTTTCTCCCGTGATTTCTGTATTTGTGCTACAATCTATCCATTGGAAAACAGCTCCCGTTGCATTGGCTGTAAGTGTAAGGTCGCCGTTGTCTGTGATTGTATTGTCTATCGTTGCTATGGTTAAATCTAAAGTGATGGATGAGTCACAACCTGTTTGATTGTTTAAGTTCGCAACGTATACACCTGTGGTGTTATAGGTGTTTCCATCTACTGGCCAGTAGTAATCATAACAAGCTGTTACTGTTTGCGTTGTTGTGGTGTTTTGACCAATGCTTAAGTTTAATTGACGGATAGAGTCACACCCGTGTATATTTGTGTAAGTTTCTTGATATGTACCTGGTGTAGTGTAAGTCATTCCATTTACAGGCCAAGTATAAGAAGCTGTACAAGTGTCAACTGTTTCACTAGAGAAGTTTAAACCAGAAGATAAGTAGAGATTTAAAACAGAATCACATCCCGTAGACGAAGTCACAGTAGTGTTAAAGTTTCCTATGCTCGTAATTGTTTGGTTAGCTGCTGCCCAAAAGTAAGATCCACATGTGTAGTCAGATGTGAACGAAGCGGTCATTTGGTAAGGTACGTTAATACCTGTGATATAGTTCGATGAAGTACCGCTCATCGATGCACCACTCATAGTTAACGTGTTTCCATTAGAAGAGAAGTCTATAACTGAGTTCATTCCACTATTAGAACCATTTGCTGTTCCATAGTTGAAGTTATAGTAAGCTACGAGGTTAGTTGGAGATGTACAATATTCAGTGAGCATATCTGCTTGAATGTCTGCTTGAGTGCGGGCAACATTCCATACTCTTACTTCATCGATATCTCCATCAAAATAACCTGTATTATCGTTTCTTTTTCCTATGTAAATATTCGGTTAGGAAGGCGTGTTTAAGCTTACGGTAAAATTACCACTTGCTTCTAAGTTTCCATCGATATAAAGTTTAGCTTTTTGTGTTGAGGCATTTGGATCGTAAGTTGTTGCTACGTGGTGCCATTGACCATCATTAACAGGAGTAGTGGCACTGATTCCATTTCCTCCAACTTCAATACGAATAGAGTTGGACCAGAGAAGGTTAAAGGTGAAGCGAGTTCCAGTGGTCATTGAACCCCAATCCACAATTACTTTTTGGTTTCCATCAGAATTTGCAGTTGTTTTAATCCAAGCTTCAACTGTTCGTGCTGAGCTCCCAGAGGGTGCATTGGAAAAGGAACCTGAGGCGGCATCATTTGAGCCGTCAAAATTAAAAGCGTTTTGTTGTGCAATTCCGGAGGTGGTGAAGGCAAGTGTTAGACTGAAAAATGTCAAAATTTTGTACATTTTTTTGCGCATAGTATTAGTTTTAGTGTTTGTATGTAATTACCTATAAGTCTATGCTTTTTTTGTTACTTATTTGACAATTTAGGGGTAAACAAATGGTAAACATTCTTCTAATATTTTGATATGTTGAAAGTTGTGAAATGGTTAAAACGTAACCTACTAGAGAGTATTCTCTTTGGATTTGCATTGTGGGCTGTGCTCAATTGGGTGCAAACTCCTTCGCTCAAAGCTATGGGGGTTTTTCTTGTGCTTTGTGGTTTTTTGGTGTGGTTACTTGTGTCTAATCAGAAGGCAAAAAAACGAGCAAGAATTCAGCGTTACGTGATCAATACAAATGATAAGTTCTGGTTAAATAAGAATATCCCTTTTTATGAAAATTTAAACCCAGCGCAAAAGAAGATTTTTGAGCATAGAATAGGGTTGTTTTTAGCAGAAATAAGAGTAACTGAAATTGGAAAGGAGCACGCGGAGAAATCTACAGCTTTTTATGTAGCAAGTGCTGCCGTAATTGCTTTTTGGGGATTGCCTTATTGGAACTATGGTGAGCTGAGTGAGGTATTGGTTTACCCAGATAATTTTAATAAAGACTTTGAGGTAGCTCAGACCCATCGTATTCAAGGGCAGGTATATGACGGAGGTTTAATGGATAGCACCATGAGTTTATCTTTAAGTGCTTTAGAATTAGGTTTCAAAAACGACAGTGATAAGAAGAATGTGGGGGTACATGAGTTTGCACATTTGCTGGATAAAGAAGATGGCAGTATAGATGGATTGCCTTTTATGATGAATAAGGAATTACGTGAGAAATGGGCGCAATTGGCAAAGTCTGAAATGTTGAAAATCCAAAATGGAAAGTCAGACATCAATGCCTATGGAGGCACAAATATGGCTGAGTTCTTTGCTGTAATTTTAGAGTATTATAAGGAAAGACCAAAATTACTTCAACGTAAACATCCTGAAATGTACAGTGTTTTGGAGGGATTGTTTCATTATCATGAACATTAAGTTTAGTAAGTATTGTTCTTACTCCTAAACGATTGCTGTGCGCTATGAGTGTGACGTTTTATTGT
>NZ_JBVCPV010000272.1:0-2931 GCF_057456495.1 Lishizhenia sp.
AAAGTTTCTTACAATGATTTGACTGTATTTATCCCAAGGAAATTCAACGCCCAATAATTTGGAAAAATGCTGAATCATCTCCCCTGTATTTCCAAAAATCTGTTTGGCTTCGTGTTCCCATTCCGGCTCCACGTAATAGCGTAAAGGCAACATTCTACCACTTGCCAGGCGTACACTGTCTTTAATTTCAACAAATTCTCCTACCGCCATCATACTCAAATAAGGAGCATGCTGCAACTCCTGCTTCCAATGGTAAATCCAAGTATCTTCTGTTTTCTCCACACCCACTAAAGCACCATTTGATAATGCCATCATGTTTGGGTCTACACAAATGTATATGTCTTGTGCATGTTTTTGGTTGGGTGTATCAACTGTTGGAAACCACGCTGAACTCGCTTCTGTTTCACCTTGTGTCCATACCTGTGGCATACGCCCTTCTGGAACTTTCTTGTTATTGATAAAGTACAATCCCTTTGCCTCAGTAATTGCAGCACTACCTTCCGCTTTTAATTCTTCTGGGAAAGCAGTGTAAACTATATTTAGTGCAATCGTATCATTTTTCGAATAACTTTTAGGAAGGTGAATGATTAATTCCATTCCATCATAGCTATATTCCAACGACTTTCCGGCTATGCTCACCTCCGAGAAGGTCATAGATTTAGCATCTAATTTTAATTCATTAATCGATCGATAATAAGGAGTAAATAAAATCTCCTCTTTTCCCTTTAAAGCACTGTTCTCCCAATCAAAATCCACCTCTAAATCAGTATGTATAAGATCTACGTATTGTGTTTCAGAAGCATGATAAACGGGCTGTTTAATTCCCTCCAAGGCTTGAGAAAATACAACAGTTGAAATAAGGCTTGTAAAAAGTAAACCTGAAAATATATGTGCTAAATGCATAGTCTTTGAATTCTATTTTGATGTAAATATGCAGAATTTTTAAAGTATTTCTAGTAAGGATAGTTTGAAAGGAATTATAAGTTTGTATAATTGCAGTATATACAAAACATCATGGCTGAAGCAAAATACATCATCAATAATTCAGAAATTACAGCGGTAGATAATGCCACTGTAGAATGGGTAGACGATACTTTTTTCTACATCTTTTTCTTAGGACAAAAATACCATGGAGAGATCTTAGCCGCTAATTTGGAGGAAAATACACTGACTATAAAAATTAACCAACGAACTTTTGAAGTGAAACGAAAAGGTGCCTTGGATGATTTGATTAAGAAGATGGGATTAGACCAGAAAAAGGTGAAGAAAATGCACCAATTGGAATCTCCAATGCCTGGTAGAGTTATTTCTTTTGCCGTTGAGGTGGGTCAGGAAGTTGAAGTGGGTGCGCCATTGTTGACCTTAGAGGCCATGAAAATGGAAAACGTAATTAAGGCTGACGGTGTAGGTACAGTAAAAGGTTTGGCTGTAAATAACGGAGATGTTGTAGATAAAGGTCAAGTTATCATCGAGTTCGAATAAATCAAGAGAACTTTACGTTAGTTTTGCTGTATGAGCAAAGGTTTTATTTCAAATATCTTTTTGATCGTTCTCTTGAACGTATTGATAAAACCATTTTACATTTTTGGTATAGATGCACAAATCCAAAATCAGGTTGGCTTTGAGGAATATGGATTTTACTTTTCCTTATTAAACCTTTCCTTCCTCTTGAATATTGTTTTAGATTTTGGGATTACCAATTACAACAGTAAAAACATTGCCCAGCATCCAAAAACACTTATAAAATATCTAGGGAGCTTGGTAGGTTTGCGTCTCGTGCTCTCTTTTTTATATCTAATCATTACGCTAGTTGCTGCCTTCTTCATGGGACATACAGCAGGTGCAATTCACTTACTTTTCTTCCTTTGTTTAAACCAAATACTTGCTGCGTTCACCCTTTATTTCAGAAGTAACTTCGCGGGGTTACACCGCTTTAAAATAGATGCTATTTTATCAGTGCTCGACCGATTAATCCTCATTTTTCTATGCTCAGCCGTACTTTACGGTAAATTCTTTGAAGCAGAGGTCAGTATTGAAAACTTCATTTACGCACAAAGCATTTCTTACGCCTTGGCTGCATTCGTTGGCTTGCTATTAACGCTACGTTTAGGAAAAAGTAGAATCAAACTTAAAAAGCACATTAGTTGGGTCTTACTCAAGAGCAGTTTTCCTTACGCCTTATTGATCCTATTAATGATGCTTTACACCAAGATGGACGCCATCATGCTCGAGCGTTTATTACCGGATGGTAAAGAACAAGCAGGTATGTATGCCGCTGGATTTAGAATCTTAGATGCCGCAAATATTTTCCCTTTGTTAATTGCCGGAATTCTATTGCCCATGTTTGCACGTATGCTTAAGATGAAAGAGAACCTAAGTCCATTACTTAGTACGGCAACATCTATTTTAGTACCTATAGCCATTGTCTGTGCCTCAATTTGTTTCTTTTATGCAGATGAATTATTGAGCTTGATTTATACGCATTCCAACCCGGTAACTGTGGTTTGTTTTCAATTCATCATCCTAAATTTCATCCCCATTTCTACCACCTACATTTTTGGAACATTACTTACCGCCAACGGAAATTTACGAGCATTGAACATGATGGCTATTGGAGGTTTTGCATTGAACCTAAGCCTTAACTTTATGCTTATTCCGCATTATCAAGCCCAAGGTGCTGCCATTGCCACTATCCTTACTCAAAGTTTAACTTGTATCGCTCAAATTGTTATTGCCAAAAACATTATTGGCTTTCAATTGCACAACAATTTATTCTTTAAGCTTTTAGTTTTTTCTCTGCGCATTGTAGACCTTACAGCAAGCCTCGCTCTTATTCAACAAAAATTCAAAGGCTAATTCATAAAGCTTCGGCAACTCAACCCTCTGTTTTTTCTTCATTTTTTCTATTTTTACCGGCATGAAAACCCTATG
>NZ_JBVCPV010000273.1:0-2912 GCF_057456495.1 Lishizhenia sp.
CTCCAATTCTTCAGCATGAATTTTCATCATACCCGGTGCATCTTGAGGATATCGTTCTACATCATTACTGGAGATAGCCACAAAACCTATTCCTTGATTTTTATAGTGGTTGGCTATTTCTACGAGCATATCATTGATGTGAATTACGTAAGGACAATGGTTACAAATGAACATTACAACCGTTCCTTTTTCTCCTTGCACATCTGAGAATTGAATCATTTCCTCAGAAACTGTATCTATGAGTTTGAAATCTGGAGCCAAACTACCTTTGGCCATATCGTTAGAAGCTGTCAGTGCCATGTTTTTTCTTTCAAAAATAGAAAAGTAGCTTGGTTCTGCTGTGATTTAGATCAAGGATTGGTAAAAGTTCTTCTGCCAATTTTGAGTTTTAGTCGCTTGAGTATTGAGGTCCGTATAATTGGGGGAATAAAGTCGAAACCCACGTTTTCCATTTTTGGAGTTAGACTTTAAGATGCCTTTTTCCAATAGAACCACTTTAGGAAAGAGAAAAAATCCGGTTTTAGTATAGTTTAAAATAAACACATAATCAATCGCATCGATTTCCTCAAAAGGATGAGTTTCGCCGTTTACTCTTATCCAAAGTGTAACAAACTCACCCTTTTTTGTAGGAGTGATTTTAGACTGTCTACCCAAGTATGTTCTCTTATTTACTTCAAAACTGCAACTGCAGTAATCTTTTCCCTCTGCGTCTTCTACAAAGTTTTTAAGATGTTTATAGACTTGGTCTAATGTCAATTTCATTTCCCTCCTTTTCCGAGTAAATGTACGCGCTCCAAATGATTCTTTCTAAACTTTTCTGAAGAGTTTTTAATGATGGATATATGCGTGTGTTTAATAGAACCAACACCACAGAATTGTAACACTCCTTTTTTCATTTGTTGAAGTACAGGGCGGTGAAGAAACAATCGAAAATACCATTTTGGTGAGTCAGAGGTGAAAATGAGTCGCGCGGTTTTTCCTTTCCATAGCTTATCTGGCAATCCCTTGCCTTTTTTAGGTCCGTAGGTTATACCAGGGAGAAAAGTTCTATCTATAAACCCTTTCATTAGAGCAGGTAATCCAGCCCACCAAACGGGAAAAATCCATACAAGGTGATCTGCTTCTTGCATAAGCTGAATGGCGTGCTCCAGGTCGGGTTCTAAGTCGCTTCTTTTTCTATAGCCATAACTTAAGTTAGGATTAAACTTTAAGTCCTTCAAATGTATGCTTTGAATTTCTAATCCTGATTCTTGTGCACCTTTTATATAGGCTTCACTCAAAGCATAATTGTAACTTTCAGGGTCTGGATGACCATTGATAACAAGTGTTTTCATTTTCTTTTTTGAGCAAAGAAACATACTTGCCAGAGGGTGGAGTAGGACAAATGTCTAAATCAAAATTTCTTTTCGAATTCTACTCAAATGTCTTTGGGTTATTCCAAGATAAGAGGCTAAATAATTCAAAGGAATTCGTTGTAAATAATGTGGGTTTTGCTCCATTAATTTGAGGTAGCGTTGTTCTGCATTTTCCTTTTGAAGTACAAAAATGCGTTGTTCCATTTCTATGTATTCTAGTTCTGTTAGGCGTTTAAAAAAACGTACCCAGTTAATACTTGATTCTTCTAAGGCTTTAATATAGGTTTTGTTCCACCAAAGATAGGTAGCGTCGGTTAAGGCTTGGAAACTTTCGGTGCTTGGATTTCCCGTAAGAAAGGAAGAATAGGCAGATAAAAAGTTGTTTTCCTGCCTGAAACAATAAGTTATTTCTTCTGAACTTGAATTGTAGTAAAAAGATCTGAAAATACCATTTTGAACAATGGCTACATCATTACATACTTCTCCTTCTTTGGCAAAGAAATCTCCCTTTTTTAGGGTTTTGATTTTACCATCTCTAAGTACTTGGTCAATTTCAGCTTTTGTCAATATACCAAAAGCGTCAAAGGTGTTATATAGTTCCTTCATTAATGTTCCTTAAATGTTTCCTAATCCCGGCACTGTTATTTATAAATCCAGAGAGAATTTCTATGTACTCATGGTTTTAGGTTCTAAAAATGCAAATTCTTTTCACGAAGTGCTTTTTCAATCGGATAAACGGTTAGTAGAAGATGATTCAGCACGTGATAAAGGTTTATTTCCCCGCTAAGCTTAATATTTTTTTATCTTAGAAGCATGGATATGGAAATGTCAAAAAAGAAGCCTGCCTTTAAGATTAGTGATACTTTAAGAGCTTATTTAATTGAATACGATAGAGAAGAGTCTATTCCCCTTTCTTATGAGGATATGAAACGTTGGTCGGACAGTTTGCCCGTAATCGATGCAAATGGTAATGACACACTTTGGCGTTCAGTAATGTATCCACAAACTGATCAAGAAGAAATTTTTGATGGTTTAAGAGAAATATACGCCTTGTTGAAAACAGATGGTGACACCACCATTATTAAGCACTTAAAGATTTCCAGAATTGAATATTGTTTGTTCGGAAATTCCAATCCATTTCGTATAAAAATCGTGAATATGATTAACGATAACCACGATTATTTCTACATCAAGAAGGCGGACGCGAGTAGAGTATATGGGTTAGAGCTAGAGCATATTCTAAGTCCCAACCGTATGTCTTACATCGTAGATGGAAACACCTTGGTAGAAGATCATATCGCAGGAATTCCAGGTGACATATTCATGGAGAGTTACATGGAGAACTCTAATTTTTACCCGGTAGGTATGGCCAAAGAGTTTGTGAAGTTCAACGAGCGTTGCTTCATCATGCTTCTTGGAGATATGCGTTCGTACAACTATGTGATTGACGTAACGCCTGATTTTGATAAAGAACAGTACAGGGCGAGAACCATAGATTTTGATCAACTCTGTTATGAGGGAAGGAAGAATTTTTACAAGCCTCAGTTCTATAAAGAG
>NZ_JBVCPV010000274.1:0-2910 GCF_057456495.1 Lishizhenia sp.
AATAACCAATTGGTTTTTCCTCCTCGCATTTTTGCTGAAGCCCAGACAACGCTCAGCAATAAATATTTCCCAATGTTCTTTTCTGGTAATGCGTCATACTCCATTTGAATACGTTCTAACCTCCATTCGCATCCACTTACTGCTTTGGTTAGAAGTTTCTTTAATTTATTGATGATTTGCCCAACGTATTTAGGGATAGTTTTCTCTATTTCAGAACTATCCAAATCTTCGTGTAATTCAACAAATTCAATAATATCATCAAGCTTGCTTACTGTAGATTTGACATCTATTAACAAGTAGTTTAAACTGTCATAAGGCACATAATTCCTTCTAAAATCCTCGAAAATAGTAGAATCAAAAGCCTCGTAAACTTTATAAAACTTATTGGCTAAGGTCTTGTAACTAGTGGTTAAATCAAAAGATAAACTCTTTTCAATATTCGTTTTAAAACGAGTTTCTTGGATTTTATAACTTCTCCCATCTCTATCCTCTACCGTATCATAAAATTGAGCTGAAGCGGTAAGCTCAGATCTATAGGTTATACAAAGGTTCAGTAAATTATTCAGTTTATCTCTTGATTCTTTTAGTTTACTCATGCTTTTCTTCCAAACCTACGAAAACCATGCAGTTGTATTTTAACAACGAAAGATTTAAGGGGGAAACTCCCCTAAAGTAAGTTAGGCGAACACCGAAGTGCTCGCCTTTTGGGTTTAAAATTTCTCCCAAAGTGATTCGTAAAGCTCGTGGAGGTTTGCAAGATCTAAACATTGATCTCTAAACGGCTCTGGTAGCTGCTCACTCCAAATTACAAAGTGAAATAGATAATCTCCGAGAATTAGAATTTCTGGAAAAGTGGCCGCCGTGGCTGCTAGTTTTTTCTCCATGGGTGGGAGTGTTCTGAAATGCTTAGCATCTTTTAAAAGTGTGCTAATGTCTATGCACTGAACCTGATTTTCAGTGCCTTTGTTCTCTTTTTTGGTTGTCATGCTCAAAAAGATTGTATGCGCCACTTCCCTTAGGGTTGACAACCAGATTCAGCGAATCGAGCTGTGTCCTTTCGGATACACTATCCATAGGAAGTGACTTATCGTAAATAAAATTTGTTCAGATTTTCGTCTGAATCCAGTTGTCACGACAAACATACATCAAAAAACAATTCGCTCCAAAAAGCGCTGTAATAGAGGGTGTTGCGGGTGTGTCTCATTTCAAAAACATTGCAACACTTTTGATACACTCCAAAGATAAAGCCATAAGTGATTTTTACAAAAGGAAAAAGCCCCTTTTTAACGTGTAAAAATGGGGCTTTCATCATGCTAACCTAAATGAAAATATACTTATAAAACAGCTCTTGGGTAAATGTAGCAAAAATGTCTCATTGTGTTGCGAGATTTTTTTTGATTTTTTTTTCTATTGCATTGTTGATTTATATCTTTCTATCATCTTATCCATGTTTTTTAAATCTCTAACCATATAATACTGATTAAAAGTTTTGAAAAGTTCTAATCCCTCTGGATTTTTATCTGGGTGAAACAATTTAGCGCCTGCTCTTAATGAGGCCTTTAGCCTTCTGTCATCTACCCAAACTGGTGTTTCCTGTGCTTTTAAAGCAAGAGCTTTGTCCCTATAGAAGCGTTTTTTATGCTCAATTGCCACCACCCTGTTAATTAATTCTTTAATACAACTTTGGTAATGTACCAAGAGTTCTTTTTGGATATCGGTTAAGGGATATTCTTCTAGAATAAGACGTAACAAGTTGTAGTAGCTCAACCTATACTCACTTTCTATGCTATCATAAGCTAAAAAGGGAATATTATCTTCTGGCGTATATAGAAGCGAATTTAAAACACCTGCATTACGTGCTGCATTACTCCATTTTAAGGTAGTTACACAAAATTTGTACAGATCAAAAGGGTCTACAAGTATAGCTTTACTCAAGTTTATTGTGTTTAGGCTATGAGAGTAATATTTACCTGCTGGCCTATTAAACATATTGAGGGTATGTTTCTCATCTTTTTTAAGATTTGGAAAAAACTCTGTTGATTTTCTTACCCGTTCTTTATGATACTGGAAATAACTATCTATAAATTCTGATGTATCTATTTTTCTATGTTTACAGATTTCTAGGAATATTTCTCTATTCATAGAAATAGTTTCAGCACTTCGGCTAACTACTTTTTCGAATTCATTAAACACGAGATTTTTGTAAAACTTAGGTTTATCAAGATACCTCTTGAAATCTCTATGAAAGGAATAGTTGAAAAATTTAAAATAATCTCCAGAAGAAAAGGGAAATTCTAAATCTACATTAAGCATACTTGTTTTTATTTCTTCAATCATATTTTTGTGTTGTATTACAGGTTCGTTAATGCGCATTTTGTATATGTAATAATGCGCATTAAGGTTAAAATAGACCGTGCAGGTTGTGTATTTTTTTTTCTGAACGAACCGACATCTCGGTTCGTTCAGAAGTGAATAATCATGATTTTTGATTCTTTTGATGGTTATTAAATAAATCTAATTGCTGGTCAATTTCATTTTTATCCATACTGTTTAAGCGTTGAGAAGCATTTTTTACTGACGACTTTAACGCTTTTATCCTTTTAACTCTTGGATCCTCCTCCAACTCTTTCTCCAAAGACTCAATTTCTATTTGATATTTTGTCTTTTCCTTTAGAATTGAAGTTCGCTTAGTAAATGTGTCAAAAAGGGCATCGTAACACTCTTGTTGATATTTTTCTACAGTTGACTTAATTTCTGGTTTAACATTCCTGGAATCAATTCTAAACAACCAACCAAATACATATCGAATTGGTAAAGTTTGCATTTTATATTGCTTTTCATCAGATCCAGTTGTGGTGCTCAGCACCACAACTGAACCCAAAATTGGGTCCTCTTTTAACTTCTTTAATT
>NZ_JBVCPV010000275.1:0-2907 GCF_057456495.1 Lishizhenia sp.
ATAGCCATTTGCGCAATAATGCCATCAATACATTTTTCATTGCCAAAAGTACAGAACAAGCGAATCATGTTATTTCAAAAAGAATATTACAATTAGGTAAGAAGAAGTTAGCTATACTGAGGCCTGCTTACAACTTTTTTGAAGTCGCTGCTCTGACGATTAAAAAAGAACTTGAACCGAAAGGAGTAGAAGTAGAAATTATTCAAACTAAGCTCAACCAACACGACTATACTACAGAGCTCTCTCTTTTGAGGGATGATGGTACTGATGCCTATGCTTTTTTCGGATATGAGGAACTTGGCTTTGCCATGAAACAGGCGCGTGAATTAGGTATAGAAGCACCTTTTTTCGGTTGTACAGAAATTTTGGATGAAAAGTTCTATACCTTTTCTGAAGGTGAAATCGTAGGAACTGAGTTTAGTTATTTTACCCGCGAAGATGGCAACGCAACTTTGGCCAATGATTTTTTCCTCGACTACAGTGTTGAATATGGGCAGACCCCTCCATCAGATTGGCCACCCATGCAAGCCTATGACGCCATGAATATTTTCATTTCCGCCGTACGCGATGTCAATAAAAAAAACGTAGACAAGGATAACTTAAGTGCTTTCATCACAAAAAACTTAAGCGAAATCAAGAATTACTCTGGCATTTGCGGTTTTTTAAACATGACAGACGATAAAAGTATTCAAGGAATCAATTTTAGTTTATACGAATTGGTAAATAAAGGCGAAACAAAAAAAGTTCGAACGCTGTACGAGTAGCTTATGAAAAAATCATATTACATTCTTCTTATTTCAATTTTTGCTCTACTAGCGCATTCATGTTCAACTGAAAAAATTGAAGAAATCAATATTGCATATATAGGTCCACTTAATGGCACAGCGATTGATTTAGGTATACCCGCAAAAAATGCAATAGCACTGTCCATCAAAAGATACAATGCAAATCGTAAAGATGATCAACCAAAAATCACGTTTCATTGGGCCAATGACAATTGGGAGGGATACAAAGCCGTTAATTTATACGACTCTTTAAACGCACTTCATGATTTAGACATTGTATTCATTAGTAATACAGAGGGCACTATCGCATTACAAGATAGAATTGCTCAGAACAATGACATCCTGATTAACCCATTAAACAGCGATTCTCTTTTGTCTTCTATGAACAAAAACACTTTCACCATTGCTAAGAAAACGGAGGAGGCCAATCAGATTATTGGATTTAGGATTATAGAGTTAGGTTTAAAAAAATCGGCTGTACTTTATTACCCGAATGATTTCATGAGACGTGCCGCTCGCTCTGTTGAGGAGGTTATGGAGCACACAAGCTATTCTTGTAAACTAATAGAGACAGAAAAGGGAGACACCAACTTTATTGAATTATTGCAAGAATTAAAAGAAGAAGAATATGACGCTATTGCATTTTTCGGTTACGCCAATTTTGGATATGCCATGCAACAGGCTCGAAAATTAGGTATAACCGCTCCTTTCTTTGGAAGTACCGTTTTATTAGACACTAATTATTACCACAACGCTCAAGAGAGCATAATCGGAACAGAATGCCCCTACTTCAATTTAGCAGATGGTAATTTTCCGCTAGCCAATGAATTTATTTCCAACTACTATCAAGAATATAATAGAAAACCTATATCAATTTGGCCTGCTCTGCAAGCTTGGGATGCCAGTGAAATCATCTTATCTTTTATAAAAACAGCTAATAACAAGGAAAACTTGACTGATCTCACCACTTACCTCCAGCATTCATTTGCAGATTTAGATTTCTATCAGGGAGTATGCGGGAATATTTCTATGGACCAAAACGGAGCCGCGAAAGGTATCTACTTTAGTTTATACCAATACTCGGATAAAAACACACTCTCTAAAGTTAAACGATGAAAAAAATACGCAACATTCTCTTGTTGAGCTTCTCCCTTTTCTTTGTTTTACTTGCCGTTGTTCTGGGCTTTAATCAATATCTATCGAAAGAAGCTAGTAAAACGAATGAAGTCATTGCAAGTGAAATAACCCCTGCCCTATCTGCACTAAAATCAATCAATGCTTTGAATAGAGAGGGAATGCTATTGTTATTTGATAGATGGACGGATAAAAACAATATTGGTACAAGCAATAGAATTAAACAAATACTTGAGGTAGAGATGCCTCATGCATTGAATGAATTGAACACTATTCAAATTAATTCTCCTTACAAACGCAAACTCATTGACAAAATAGATGAGATAATTTCGAAGATTGAAGTCCGTATACAACGCATGGACGAAATCTTATGGGTTACCCACGATGAACAAACCATACTTAACTCTATAGAACTTAAAAATATTGTTCGAACAGAAATCCCACTGCTCAGTTTTGAACTAAATAACACAACAAGTGAACTCGAAAACCTATACGCCACCAATTTAACCATGTTGCAATCGAGGTTAGAAGAGCACCTGAAAAATGTTTCTAATTTCGTTTTAATTGCCATTGTTGTGGGAAGTATTTTAGGTGTATTTCTCGTTCTTCTCGTTACGAGAACTATTGTTTCACCCATTCATCGATTAATCGAAGCAACAGAAAATGCAGAACCTGGAAAAAGTGGAAGGGCTTTAGATATACAATCCCCCAAAGAATTAGCAGAGTTATCAAAATCATTCAACCGTATGTCTGCCAACCTCGCTTACAGTTACAACGAAATACAACGAAAAAATGAAGAGCTTGAACAGTTTGTTTACATTACTTCTCATGATTTACAAGAGCCGCTAAAAACCCTGAATACCTTAACAGAGCGTTTACAAGTGAAGGCCAAGGATAATCTTGATACTACCTCTAAAAAGTTTTTACAATACATCAATACCTCTACACATCGTATGAGTGCGATGGTGAATGGTTTAATGGAACACAG
>NZ_JBVCPV010000276.1:0-2868 GCF_057456495.1 Lishizhenia sp.
AAAAGAGAATATTTCTAAAGGGGGTATTGTGAAAGATGTAAAGCTATATCCAGGGGTCATTGAAAAAGTGCAGAAATTGGCTGTGTTAAGTAATTTTATTTACCAAGATCATACAGAGAGTCCTATCCTAGGAGGGAATGGGAACCGTGAATTTTTAATGCATTTGAAACGTAAGTAGAAGGGTTTGTAAAGTTAAAGATACGGTCTGTTGTATCGTTTATCTCGACTCCGCACCATAACTTATTATTCTGCTGCTTTGAATGAATGTTATGTGTTGCTCAATTGAGTTATAACACTCATTTACATGATGTCTGCCGTTGATTATGGATAACATTTCTAAGTAGTTTAAACCAAGGTTATCAAGCTAATTCATATTATCAAGATGCAGATTATGTAACCCTTCAAAGTTGCCCTATTCAAATTTTCGACAACCATTATTCCTGGATTTTTCAACCGAGGTTATCGAGCGAAGTGGAGATGCCGAAGTAAGAAGTGTTAATTCTTCGCCAACTCTAATTGTCGACCACCATCATTTACCGAACTTTTCTCTTTAGAATCATTTCAAATAAGAAAGCTTGTTTATCTTTGTAGCATGGAAAAACTGGCTGTACAGAAAGGATTTAATGTAGAAGAGGTTCGTAAGGATTTCCCTATTTTACAAACGAAAGTTTACGATAAAAACTTAATCTATTTAGATAACGGTGCAACTGCGCAAAAGCCGCAAGTTGTTATCGACGCTATAGATACCTTTTATGCAAAGGAAAATGCAAATATTCACCGTGGAGTACACTTCTTAAGTCAACACTCTACTGGTTTGTATGAGGAAGCCAGGAATACCATTCAGCGTTACATCAATGCAGAAAACAGTCATCAAGTTTTATTTACAAAAGGAACTACAGATAGTATTAATCTCGTAGCCTTTTCATTTGGAGAATTGGTGAACGAAGGAGATGAAATTATCATTTCTGCTATGGAACACCATTCTAACATAGTGCCATGGCAAATGTTGTGTGAGCGAAAAGGTGCAGTTTTAAAAGTGATTCCTATGTCAACAAAAGGTGAGCTTGACTTAGCGGCTTACCAAAGTATGTTGAATGAGAAAACCAAATTGGTGAGTGTTACACATATATCTAATGCATTAGGTACGGTGAATCCTGTAAAAGAAATGATCGCTCAGGCACATGCTGTTGGAGCCAAGTTCTTGGTGGATGGTGCACAAAGTATGCAACACACCACTGTTGATGTTCAAGGTTTAGATTGTGATTTTTATGCTTTTTCTGGACATAAAGTATTTGGACCAACAGGAGTAGGTATTTTGTACGGTAAGGAAGAGGTTTTAAATGCTATGCCTCCTTACCAAGGTGGAGGAGACATGATCAAAACAGTGACTTTTGAAAAAACTACCTACAACGAATTACCGCACAAGTTTGAAGCGGGTACGCCTAACATTGTTGGAGGTATTGCTTTAGGTACTGCCTTTGAATATTTATCAACCTTCGATTTTGAAGCTGTTGAAGCGTACGAAAAAGACTTATTGGAGTATGCTACTGCTGAATTGAAAAAGATACCAGAAATAGAGTTTTACGGTGAGGCAGAAAACAAAGTAAGTGTAATTTCTTTCTTGGTGAAAGGTCAGCACCCATATGATGTAGGGTCTTTATTGGATAAATTGGGTATCGCCGTAAGAACAGGACACCACTGTGCGCAGCCTGTAATGGATTTCTACAGTATTCCGGGTACCATAAGAGCATCTTTTGCTTTTTATAATACCAAGGAGGAGGTAGATATTTTAATCGCTGGTTTAAAGCGTGTAATTACTATGTTGAGTTAAGACCTTGACCAAGAAGAAAAAACTCAACGATTCTAGGATTTAATTAATTGTGAATCTTCATTAATTTTACAGCATGTCAATAAAAGCAAAAGAAGAAGAGATAGTAGACGAATTCGCGATTTACTCCGATTGGATGGAGAAATACGAATACATTATAGAATTGGGGAAAGACCTTCCTTTAATTGATGAAAAGTACAAAGTAGAGGAGAAGTTGATCAAAGGGTGTCAATCACAAGTGTGGTTGCATGCGGAGAAAGAAGGAGATGTAATGAAGTTTACAGCAGATTCAGATGCTATCATTACGAAAGGTATCATTGCTCTTTTAATCCGTGTTTTAGACAATGAATCTCCAGCGGATGTTGCAAAAGCAGATTTAGCATTTTTAAAAGAGATAGGTTTGCAAGAACATTTATCACCAACACGTGCCAATGGATTGGTAAGTATGGTGAAGAAAATGAAAATGGAAGCGATACAAAATGCCTAAACTATTCAGATGAATAAAAAGATATTGATCATAGCATTAGGGGGACTTATGTCCCTCTTTTCATGTAAAAACCAAGCAGCAAGTGATGCTGTTGAACGTTATTGTAATTGTTTAAGCGAAAATGTAAATGACCCTGCAGGACGCATGGTGTGTATTGATATGATGGACAGCTTGCAGCGAGCATTTGCTCATCAGCCAAGAGTATTAAATCAAATTGTGGAGGAGACAGAAGACTGTCAATTAAGCTTCTAACTTTTCTAAGAAACGGTAAAGATTTTCATTTTTACTAACTTCAGGATTACCTAACACAACCACATTTTTACAGTTATTGCGCTCTATCCACATCTGGAAATTAGTAACCGTAGCTGTAAGCGTACCGTTAATGTCTACTTTATGAGCAGGAATGTTGCTTTTATCTAGGCTAGAAATAATTTCTTCAGAATCTTTAGAGATGTCATGATTTTCATGGAATAAAAGTATTCCATCAACAACTTCGTGAAGTTCATCGTTTTTTCCATCCAATAGATTTACAGGGAGGTCTAGCTTGTCAGAC
>NZ_JBVCPV010000277.1:0-2809 GCF_057456495.1 Lishizhenia sp.
AATTTGCTTTATAATTCCATTGGGTGTTTGAAGTTTAACTTTGGCATTGTCTTGTCGCTCTATGAAAAAGCCAAGGAACTCTTGCTTATAATTAAATAATGAATCCCCAAAGGCAAATAATTCCGTTGACTTCATCATTTTATTAGGATAGTCAGAAACTTGAGTAACATTTACCACATCTGCGGTAACGGTATAGGTTACCTTTGAAAATAAGGGATAAAAGGCATGAGAAACGTTCAGATTGATGTTTTTATATGCTTCATTTTTATAAAGCGGTCTGTTTTTGATCATATTGTCTTTTGCTCTTTTCAAGAGTATATCTGTACTATTTCCTCCAAAACCCCAAAAGTAGCGTACGCTAGCTGATCCTATGGCTTGATCTTGAATAGGAACGGGCTGACCGTAATCAAGAGAAACGATTTGACCTCTGTGTACAACCGCACAAGAAAACAAACTGATAGGAGCAAGGAGGATAAAAAGGTATTTTAAAACTTTGATTTGCATTTGATTTACGTGTTTGAGTTATACTACGAAAATATAATTTTCTTTGGAACGATGCACGAATAGATAGGGTTTGAGGATGTATACTTGAAATGGAGGTTATATGGAGTAGAACATAAAAAGGTGCTTAACAAAGCACCTTTAAATTGAAATTATTCTTTAAGCTTTACTAATAACCTTGGCTAATTTTTTCAAATCTTTACTTTTAAGTTTGTGTGCCATTCCTGTATATTCCGCATAAATGATATCTCCAGATTCACCATTAATAACGTTGATAAATTGGTCGGTATTTGCCTTTATGTACTGAATGTAATAAATCGGTTCTTTGGCGTTAACAACCATTTCATCTAATTCTTTTTGTGTAACGACCTTTATTTTGTAGGGATATTTGCTAAACAATTCTTCCTTCGAAGCAGGTTTCGAATCTTTCATGTTATACCTATTTGTTTCGATTAAAAACTCTTCTGTTACATATAAAACCTCCTTCTTCAATTTTTTCACTTCAGAAGTGTTTTCAGAGGTAAATAACCATCTGTTTTGCCCCTTACTGATGTATTTGTCTATGGTTTGCAATGCATTTTTTAAGTAGGCTAAATTCCAATTTCTAAATTCGGACTCTTCGTAGGCATATCTTGCTAGCTCGTTGATGTCATCCTCTGCAAATTCTGATGCTTTTCTATACGTTTCAGCCGTTGGGAAAAGATTGACTCTTGCAAATACTTCTTTTTCACCACCATCGAACATATACAAAAGTAAGTTTAAGTAAGTTTTTTCGGTAACAGTTCCGCTACTCGAAATTTTTACTTTGTGTAATCCGTTGATGGAGAAAAATGAGTGTTCATCTTCATTCCATTCTCCCTCAACAAACTCGTCGTAACTCACAAATTTCAAAGGGGTGTAGTCCCAAGCTTCATTGAGGGTTTTCTTAAAGGTTTCTAAATTTTCTTTGTCAGAGTTTTGGTAAACAAAAATGGTTTCAGTTGCTCGGAGTTCCTCCAGTTTTTCTTTGTCAAACTCTTTGTTTTTAACGGTAACCCACTCTTTTGGACCTACGTTGATTTGTGCTACGGCACTTAGACTTAGGAAGGTTAGTAATAAACTAGTGATTTTTTTCATTGGTATAGATTTGTTAATGTTGAAGGACTAAAATAGAATTTTCTTTGGAACTTTAGGGGATAGAACCAATTTTAACCAGGGAGCAGGCTAGGATTTTTAAGGAGGACCAAAGGGGATGTTTACTCTTATAATAAAGACGATAAGGAGATTGTCTTTTTCATATTAGGAGTTTAAAAACGCATCAATTCCCAACTCACAACTTCTTCAAACTCCTACCTCCAGAAGCCTTGATGAAAGCCTTTCTATCCTTGTCCAAAATATCAGAAGATATCAGTTCATTTTGTAAGGATAATTCCTGGAAACGTTTGTCGGCTTTTTGGGCCAAGCCATCAATCTGTAAAGCACGCTGGTTAAAGCCCAAGAGTTTTAAACTGTCTAATTTTCGCAAACGAGATAAAGCTACGTATCCTTGACCTTTTTCAAAAGTTGCACTCAAATCTACTTCGGCAGCATCCAAGGTCATTCCCTGACTTTTATGTACCGTAATGGCCCACGCTAAACGCAAAGGAATTTGGTTGTACCATGCCAATTCATTGCCTTGCTCATCATCTATGGTCCATTTTTCTGGCGTGGCAGTTATTACTGTTCCATCAAGCAATTTTACTTTCGGAAAACCAGTTGATTCAAAATCGAAAACTTCTCCCAAAGAACCATTGATGTATCCTTTTTCTGGCGAATTCTTCACAAACATCACTTTGGCTCCTTCTTTTAACGGTAGTTTATCATAAGCCAAAACAGAACGTTTGAGTGTTTCTATCAAGGCTTGCTCTCCAGAACTTGTGGCCCTGAAATTTCGTTTACGACCGGGTAGTTTATCGAGTTCAGTTTCATTTAAAGCATCTACATCTATGTTGTGCGTATACAAACGGGTAGGAGTAATCTTTTCGTCAAATTGCGTGTAGCTCGCCGCTTGTAGCATTTTAAGTTCGTGCTGACCAATCGTGTTATTTCGTAAAGCATCCAAAATATTCGCCAATGGATCTTGGTTTTGTCTGTATTGCTCCGTCAAATAACAAGGGTGGAAATCTGCTTCTCCCCATAGGGTAGACATAAAGCAAAACTTGTCCCTACTCATTTCATTTTCCGTACCAATAGGAGGGAGCTGAAAAAAGTCTCCACACAAAACAACCTGCATGCCTCCAAAGGGATTCTTGTTTCCCTTGAACATACACAAAACCTGGTCAACCGCCTC
>NZ_JBVCPV010000278.1:0-2676 GCF_057456495.1 Lishizhenia sp.
CCTTAGGAGGACTAGGAATTTGGTCATTAATTGATATTATCCTTATTGCTACAGGAAATTTCAAAGATAAAAATGGTATCCCTGTTAAAAATTAAATAGTTTAGAAAAGCGGTGTAGAGCCGCTTTTTTTTATGCCTTTTACTTAAGTAAGTATAGGGCAAACCGCCGGGCTTTCCTTCCAAGGTCAGTTGCCAAAACAAAGCAATCGGTAGCGCTCAAGCTTCTTAGGTCGCTTTATCCCTCCTCGTTTGCCTTTTTTCTTTTGTCTGCCCTCCCTTTCCATACTATCCCTGTTTGGATTCCCTTTGCTCCTTCATGAAGTTTCAACTAACTTTGCTCCCGAAAAATACTCGCTGCATGTTTAGATTAATTATTATACTCCTAGGTGTAATTCTTATTCCATTGAATTCTCTAGGACAAGATTACGCTTGGTGGAACGAAACCCACAATTGGGATGGTTACACCCCCTGGTACGATTACATCACTACCAACACTGCCCACATGGGACCGAATGCCCTCCCTGTACCTATCGTTAATCAAGGAAGGACGCTGCGCAACGCAGAACTTAAAATTGGAACAGATTTACACTTTTCGCCGGGTGATAACACGCAAAATAGCAATACTTCCTTTTACCTCCCTCTTCACACGCCTAAAGTAGGGCTGCAAGTACAAATAGTACCTTTCGAGTTTTACCAGACAGATACTGCTACAAGAAACTTGCGCGCCGCAAGAGGTGAATCGGGTAAAGGTTTTGCAGTAGGCGATTTTTATGTCGGAACCTATGTACAAGTTATCGAAAACCATCGTTTCTGGCCAGATATTATGCTTTCCATCAACCTAAAAACAGCATCAGGATCCAAACTTTCCGACGCACGCTTTACAGATTCTCCAGCCTACTTTATGGATCTGTCTTTTGGTAAAAACTATTCCCTGAACAATTCTCAAACCACCACAATAAGACCTTTTGCTATGGGAGGTTTTTACGTTTGGCAAATGCATGGAAACGCACAACAACAAGACGATGCATTTCTCTACGGTTTAGGTGTAAAACTCACCCATAAAAAACTCATTTTTCAATCCACCCTTGCCGGGTATTATGGTTATCTCAACAACGGAGATAGACCTTTAGTGTTTCGTGCTAAATTAAAAACGAACTTAGACCGTCAATTAAATTACTCTTTTAGCTTTCAAAAAGGGCTACACGACTTCCCGTTCAACACTTTTTCAATTAACTTAGTAGCCAACTTTCACAAATAAACTGAATACAAGCAACCCTCAATAGAGTTGTTAAGTATTTACAACTAAACGGAAACAATCAAATTTACACACCTAAAAAAATGATAATCTTTCGAAAAGAACTCCTCAGCCTACTCACTTTATTTCTATGTTTGAACTTTACCTTCGGTCAAACCCTAAAAAGATATTCTTGTATCGTAGACAGAATTGATCTACATGAGATGGAAGGAAACAGAACCCTTGATTCAACGGGAATTCTACTGTCCAACTACAGGTACCACCCCCTATCAATTTCTCAATTTGGAGTATTATCTTACTATTACTTTAAAGACACAGGGGATAGTATCTACTATAAAAAATGCGTGGACCAAATCAAGTATTTTAAAGACACCTCAAAAGTACATAGCCTATTCAACGGTAAAGGAATGGGGCTTCCGTACAACTATAATTTTTGGGATTTAAAAGCGCCTTGGTATTCTGGCATGACGCAAGGTTATGCAGTAAGTTATCTTTTGCGTTATTACGACCTAACCCAAGATGAAGAAGTACTCCCTATTATTGAAAAAGTAGCTTATGTTTTACTTCAGAATCAAGAAGACGGAGGCACCATTTCAAAAACTCCAGAAGGTTATACCTGGATAGAAGAATACCCCAATTCGAATCGTTCACCACAAGTTCTCAATGGATATATTAATGGTTTAATTGGTTTAAAAGAGTATTGTGACTTCCACCCCAACGATACAATGGCCAAGCGTATCTTTGATGAAACCTACGAAGGTTTTACCAATAGTTTACACCATTTCGACACCCACATGTGGAGTTATTACAACCGAAAAAACAGAGGTCTTAGTAATAAATACATGCGTTACCAGATTTACGAAATGAAACATCTATATGAGCTTTTCGGCGATGAAATCTTTGATAACCAACGAAGAATTTGGAGTGTCATGGCGAATAAGAAGTATATCAAATCCAAATCAAAAGCTTATAAATTTCCGAATCATGACCTCGTATTTCCGGTAAACAAAATAAGTGACAGTTTATTGGGAAGAATTTTACCTTCTCCTCTCGAAGTACACAAAGAAGATCAACTTTATAGCTCAACACTCCAACTAAGTAATAGGGAAAAGCGTAAAATGAAACGTAAAATGAAAACAGAATGTTTGTTTACACCACATACAGACTCCCTTAAAACAGCTAATTATTTAGAAATCCATCACTCCACGTTTAACGCTCAGTCTAACCTTGCGATATATCATAGAAACGCCAAAAATAAACTCGTCCCATTAGCAACAGAAATAATAGCTACCAAAGGAAAAATAAAAATATCTTTTGCGTTAACTGAAGTATCAGATCTAGTTATCGGATTGCAGGGATTCAATCTATAGGATAGTAACATTATTGAATATGATTTTTTCAATACAACATTAGAGAAAGCTC
>NZ_JBVCPV010000279.1:0-2647 GCF_057456495.1 Lishizhenia sp.
CGTAACCGGAGAAATATCTCCATACCCTACTGTTGTTAAGGTGATAATAGCCCAATAAATACTTCTTGGAATGGAATCAAAATTAGAATCTGGCCCTCCTTCCACTAAATACATGATTGTACCCATGATAATTACAATCATCAATACACCCATCATAAAAACGGAAATCTTGTAACGACTATTGCGCAGGGCTTTCATAATTGTTGTGGCTTCGGTAAGGAAGTGTGCCAATTTAAAAATCCTAAAAACGCGAAGCAATCGTATAGATCGAATTACCGCAAGAGAATGTGTTCCTGTAAAGAATACGCTAATATATGTTGGGAGTAAGGACAGTAAATCTATAATTCCATAAAAGGAAAAGATGTAAGACAGCGGCTTGCGAATACAAACTATCCTAAGCACATATTCTAGGGTAAACAATATAGTGAGTACCCATTCCAAGGGTTGAAAAAGCCATTCTAATTTCTCATTGATCCAGACAACACTTTCCAGCATCACCACCAAAACACTCAAAAGAATAGCAATCAACAAAAGTACATCGAACATTTTTCCAGCCGGTGTATCCGCCTCGTAAATCACCTCATGCACTTTTGCACGCCAATCGTTTTTAGCCACTTCTCTTTTGTTTCTCACGTTGGCTAATTTAATCAAAGAATATGAAAAGAAAGAAGGAATAGAAAGGTAACTTTCTCAACATAGCGTAGTTCTATCTGATGTATAAGTGGTCACACAAAACATTTCTATTAATTTTGCGTTGATATGAATATGAGAAACATGCTGAAATCTATATTTATCTTAGGAATACTTTTCTTGAGCCTTTCTGCAGAGTTGTTTGGACAGCAAGCTAACAACTTGATGGATGAAAGAGTTTTAAAAAGAAGATTGGACCAATTACGATCAATAAAGGACGAAGCTTTGCTTCCTAAATACAACGACTCTTTCAAAGCTGAATTTTTAAAATTCTTAGATAATAAAGTAGCCTTTGACTACCCTTTTTCTATGCTTACTACGGTAGGTAAAGTGACTTCTAATGATGGACAAGTAAGGGTCTTTAGTTGGAACGTTCAACTCAACCCAGATCAAAACATCTACAATTGTATTATTCTGAAAAAGAAAAAAAGAAGGGATGAACATGAGATTTACGATTTGAAAGATAATTCTGTAATGCTTCCGATGTTCCCTAAAGAGACCTTGGACGAAAACAATTGGTATGGTGCCTTATACTACGATATTGTTGAAGTTACCAAAGGGCGCAAAACCTATTACACCCTATTAGGATATGACTTAAACAACTCTTTTTCGCACATTAAATTACTAGATGTACTCTATTTTAACGGTAGAAAACTGAATCTGGGTTACCCTTTATTTGAAACAGAAGAAGGGTTAGAAAAGCGTGTTTTCATGGAGCATTCTAAAAAAGCTACCATGACTTTGCGTTATGATGAAAGAAGAAGAAAAATTGTTTTTGATCACTTATCTCCGGAGTCTCCTACCATGAAAGATTTCAGAGAGTATTACGTCCCAGACATGTCCTACGACGCTTACAAGTTTGTAGATGAGGTATGGGTTTTAGAAACAGACATCATCGCAACCAACGCCGAAGAATCTAACAAACTTAAAATCTCTCGCTACGACGCCAAAAACGATACAATAGTAGAAGAGGTTGTTCGTAAAAAATGGAATTCTCCTGACGGTGGCAATACTCCCGTACAAAATGGTTCTCACGAAGCTCAAACGGTTCCAGAAGAGGAATACAATGAGAAGAATGAAAACACTCCGAAGTCGAAAAAAGAAGAAAAAGTTAAACCTCAGAAAGAGGAAGAATTCGGTGGTGTTCAATACGGTAACCTTGGGAAGGGGAAAAGAAAAAGACGTCGTAAATAAAATTTCTTTTCAGCCTTTATCAACAGAGGTAACTTAGATGAATTTTATTTTTATTTTTGTGGCTCCATGAGCGATTACATAGTTTCAGCTAGAAAATACAGACCGCAGACTTTCGACTCGGTAGTTGGACAGAAGTCCATCACTACTACATTGAAGAATGCGATTAAGAATGAGCACTTGGCTCAGGCTTTCTTGTTCTGTGGATCGCGAGGAGTTGGTAAAACAACTACCGCACGAATCTTAGCAAAAACAATTAACTGTTTCAACCGTTCTTCAGAAGTTGAAGCTTGTGACAATTGTGACTCATGTAATTCTTTCAATGAAGGTCAATCTTTAAACGTTTACGAATTAGATGCTGCTTCTAACAACTCTGTGGAAGACATCCGTAACCTGATCGACCAAGTAAGAGTTGCTCCTCAATTGGGAACACATAAGGTATACATCATTGATGAGGTCCACATGTTAACGACTTCAGCATTCAATGCTTTCCTTAAAACATTAGAGGAGCCTCCAAAGCATGCTATTTTCATTTTAGCAACTACGGAGAAACACAAAATTATCCCAACCATTTTATCGCGTTGTCAGATTTTTGATTTCAACAGGATTCAAGTAAAGGACATTGCCGATCATTTGGCTGGAATTGCGGTAAAAGAAAACATCACTGCCGACCCAGAAGCTTTGCATTTAATTGCGCAAAAAGCGGATGGAGCTTTACGTGATGCCTTGTCTATATTCGATCAGATTGTAACTTTTGTAGGGAACA
>NZ_JBVCPV010000280.1:0-2549 GCF_057456495.1 Lishizhenia sp.
GTTGAATTTCCTTGGGATAAATACAGTCAAATCATTGTAAGAAACTTTGTTTCTGGTGCCATGGAAAATACTTCAGCCGTTGTTTTTGGAGATTTTGTTTACAGAACGGAAGCAGAAGCATTGGATAAGAATAGTGATGACATCATAGCGCATGAATTATTTCACCACTGGTTTGGAGATTTGTTGACCTGTGAGAGTTGGTCGAACTTGCCCTTGAACGAGTCTTTTGCCAATTATTCACAGTATTTATGGGATGAGTTCAAATATGGAAAGGAAGAAGCTGCCTACAATGCCCAACAAGAAGCATTTGGTTTTTATAACTCTGCACAGTTTGCCGGTCATCATAACATGATATGGTTCGATTATGAAAACAAAGAAGACATGTTTGATGGTCATTCTTACAACAAGGGTGGTCGTATTTTACACATGTTGCGTACTTACTTGGGAGATGAATTATTCTTTGATGCGATTCAATATTATTTAGAAGAGAATAGCTATCAAACGGTTGAGATTCACAATCTGAGATTGGCTTTTGAAAAGGTGAGTGGTGAGGATTTAAACTGGTTTTTTAACCAGTGGTTTTTTGATGACCACGTGCCTAATTTAATTGTGAATCATGAAGTGAAAGACAGCATTTTAAAAGTGAAAATTCATCAAAATCAAAATTTGATGAAAGCTCCGCTATACCAATTGCCTTTAAAATTTATGGTGTACACCTCAAAAGGGAATTATACCTATAATATTCGCATAGAGGATGAGTACGAAGTATTCGAATTTCCTTTAGATGGAAGCTTGGAGAATTATATTTTGGACAGTGATAATAGCTTATTAGCTGAGGTTAAGACAGACAAACCAGATGCGTTTTGGGTAAATCAATATCGTCAGCGAGAGAATTATTTAGACAGGTATGAGGTGTTGCAAGTCGTAAGGGAAAGTTCTTCAGAAGCCTTGAAAAACATTGTGGTGGAAGCTTTGAATGATCCTTTCTGGGCCGTGCGTTACGAAGCATTGACCATGGTTGGTAAACTCAATAAAGATCAACGTAAAAAAGCATTGAACCTCATCGCTGAATTAGCGTTAAAGGATAGTAAACCTCAGGTAAAACAACGAGCGCTGCATGTATTGAGGTATAAGGAAAAGAAGTCGAAATTACAGGCCTTGTGCGTTCAACTTTTAAAAGAAGATGCTTCTTGGATGGTGAAAGGTGAGGCGTTGAGCGTTTTGGGGGGATTACAGCCCAAATTAGCCTTAGAGTGGGCTGCTAAATTTGAAAATGAACAAGCCAATTCTATTCTTATTGCCATTGCAGATTTATACGCAGAAATCGGTAAAGAGGAACAGTTGAAATTCTTTACGTCACATTTAAATACCAATACAATGAATGATGGAACCTACAGCGCAATGTTGGGTGCCTTTACCTTGTATTTGAAAGATGAAGATATTGCTGTTTTAGCTGATAACTGGAAAATCTACAAACAAGTAGCAGAACGCAAATTAGGCGATGCGGAAAAGTTTGTTCCACTTTACCTAAGGTCTTTAGTCGGACTCATGGAGTTCAGAGCACAAGAACTACAAAACGAAATAGACACTTTACGCAAAAACAACGATGTTGCCATCGCCGCTCAAAAGCAAAAAGTTTTGAATGTTGTGCTTGTAGAAATTAAAGCAGCTAGAGCTTATTTGTCAAGTTCTCATGAGGTAAAATAAAATTAAACATAGGTTATCGAGCGGAGCGCCGTGCAGAGCGGAGTCGAGGTATCGAGATAAGCGCTAAATGTAGAATGATTTTTAAGCTGAAATTAAGGTGATGTCAACTCCATGTGATTGCCATGTTGGGCATTTGCTATATTAATTCAAGAGTGGTTTAGAATTGATTAAAAAGATAGAAATGAGCGAGTTCGCAGAAATATTAAGAGAAAAACTAGAAGCTCAGCGCAAAGAGAGCACCGCAGAAAAAATGAGTGCTTATCTAAAAAACAAGTTTGCATCTTTTGGTATAAAATCACCGCAGCGAAGAGTCATTCAAAAAGAATTCTTTGCCCTGCTTCCGTTAAAAGATGCAGATTTTGATTACCGTGCTTTGGTAAAAGAGTTGTGGGATTTTTCCGAGCGTGAAGCCCAATACATTGCCCAAGAGCTTTTCGCCAAACAACAAAAGAAATTTCACCATCCCGATGATTTGGCGTTCATCGAATTTTTGTTGACCCACAAAGATTGGTGGGATAGTGTAGATTTTATTGCTGCAACCATACTCGGTTTCCATTGTAAAAAATACCCCGAACAAATTCCTTACATGGTAGAACGATTCACAGCGTCTGGACATTTGTGGTTACAGCGTTCAACTTTGATTTTCCAATTAAAGTATAAAGACGATGTAGATTTTGACTTGCTCAAACAACAAATCTTGACTTTAAAAGGAGACAAAGAATTCTTTATTCAAAAAGCCATAGGTTGGAGTTTGCGTCAATATTCTAAGTATAACCCAGAAGCCGTAAAAGCCTTTTTGGAGCAACATGAATTTTCTACCTTGGCCAGAAGAGAGGGGAGTA
>NZ_JBVCPV010000281.1:0-2532 GCF_057456495.1 Lishizhenia sp.
CCTCCTCGTCCGGCTGATGACCAAAAATCATGGACAAGAGATGCGGACATGAACGATAGCTTTAAATACATCTTTGTATACACCGATAAAATTGAAGTAAGAACCGTACTTTATTCTAATGCAGCAGAAGTTGATGAAGTAAATACGGACAACAGATTTGTTTTACCAGAAGGATTAGAACTCTGGGAACCAAGCAATGGTTCAGTTGTTACAATAGAACCCTTACAATAGCACCATTTTTTCAAAAAGAATTGCGTAAATTTGTAATAGATCTTCACCTTTTAGAAGGCACTGAAAGATTAGACCGCAAGGTCGACCCATGCAGTTGTTTTTGAAACTTAACATTACAATATTTAGAGATTAATTGGTGCAATGATATCGAGCTTCTCCCTGTAAAGGGCTAACCCAAGAAGATTTTAGATTTGCATCTGCGTTTCTAACCATGACATTCTGAAGTTTTCAGAAAATGCCCTGCATGGGTTTTTTAAATGAAAGTAAATAACACAAAAAAAGTCCCGACTAATTTAGCCGAGACTTTTTCTTTATACCTTCATTTGGTTATTGAACCATTTCGAAGCTAATTCTTCTGTTCTTCGCCATTTTCAAATCATCTGGATCACCTTCTTCTATTAAAGAAGACTCAACATTTGCTTTCGCATCTACAATTTCGATTTGGTTCGCAGGAACTCCTAAACTTACCAATAAAGTTCTTGCAAACTCCGCACGTTTCTTACCTAAATCTTTCAACTCATCCTCTTCAGTTGAAGCTTCTAATTCAGCCCCATCTGTGTGACCAGTAATCACCAATTTAGCATTCGGGTTATTCTTCATTTCAGCCACAACAGCTTTCAATGAACTTACCCCTGCTGGTGTAACCGTAGATTTACCGTAAGCATAATATACATTTTGAGCAGAAACCTTCTCTGCACTTGTCATATCATTAGTAATCAAAGGTGCTGTTTGGAAAACCAACTGAGAAACTTGTTTCGGTGCCTTTTCATAGTTACACTCACATTTCTCATCTTCTTCTAACAAACGTACACTCACCTCGTCAATGTAGTAGTATGCAGCAATAACTTGCTTTCCTTTTACATCTTTTGGTTTTCTAATTCTCTCATTTTTAACATCAGAAGTATTGGTGAAGTTTCCGATAGTGATGTATTTTTCACCACCTTTTGCAATGTATTCACCACATACTTTATCCCATCCAAACATTCCGTTAAAAACTTCTTCTTTTGGATGAAGAATAAGGTTTTCTTCAAAAACCAATGAATTCAATTTCTCATCAGATCCTGGTTCTTTTTTAGAAATATGTGCTGCTAACTTGTTTGTAGCATATTTAGATAAGTCAGATAAAGAACAATAAAACTCAACGCGGTAACGCTCACCTTTTTTTAGGGGAGAAGAAAATTTTGTTGTAATGTAATTTCTCTCTTCCTTATCTCCGTAAGAAAATGATATAATTCCTGCGTAGTTCATACCATCCTTAGGATCTTCAGTTCCCATAACGTTTTCCGGTGTCATTACATCCGGCATTTTGCTATCTCCAACAAAAAGATCTGCACCAGCTCCAGTTGCTGCTGTCCATCCTTCAGCGGCTTCAATTTGTCCTAAACGACGAACTTTACCTTTAACTGATTCAAAGCTTCCGTTTTCCACCAAGTTTTCATTTTCATCTTGACCAAAAGAGAAAAGTGAAATTGCCACTAAGGGTATTACGGTAAATAGTTTTTTCATTGTTTTAGTTTTATAATTCATAGTTTTTTACTGTGTTTATGAAAGTTTTAACTTTTTCTGGATCAATATCTGGATAAACACCATGACCCAAATTAAGAATGTGCCTTTTACTTGTAAATGAATTTAATAATTTATTCGTTGCTAGCTCCACATTTTTGTGAGAATCATACAATGCACACGGGTCTAAATTCCCTTGAAGTGTTCTGGTTTCTCCAACAATTTTACGAGCATTCGCCATATCCATATTCCAATCTAGCCCTATAGTGTTACACGAACAATTGGCTAAATCAGCTATTGATCTATAAGCACCTTTAGAGAATAAAGTTACCGGTACTTCAGTAATGGCCGCTGCAATTTTCTGAATGTAAGGAAGAGCAAATTCATCGTACTGCTCTTTTCCTAATATTCCTGCCCAAGAATCAAATACCTGAACCATGTGCGCTCCTGCTTTGATTTGAGCTTTCAAATACTTAATGGTCACATCCGTGATTCTATTTAACAACTCATGTGCCAAAGAAGGATTTGTGTACAAAATCTTTCTCGATTTTGAGAAGGTTTTTGAACCTGAACCCTCTGTCATATAACAGAAAATTGTCCAAGGAGCACCTGCAAAACCAATCAAAGGAACACGACCTGCAAGTTCTTTATTGGTAATCTTAATTGCTTCTAAAACGTAAGACAATCTATCTTCTACGTCAATATCAGCCTCCGCCCATTTTAAATCAGCTTCTGACTTGATGGTATTTTCAAACCAAGGACCTTTTTTCTCAATCAACTGATACTCCAAGCCCATAG
>NZ_JBVCPV010000282.1:0-2510 GCF_057456495.1 Lishizhenia sp.
AGTCCCCTTACAGCTATTTGCAATGGGTTTTAGTGATTGGGAACAGGAAACTCCTTATGGGAATAAAATTAATAATTTCACCGAGGGATGCACGCTTTACCTGAGGGGTAAAACGTTTGTCGAACATATTAAAAACTGGTATTTCTACAAAGGACATACAATTGGTGAAATTACTCAAACCGATCAACCTAAAGGGTACTTTGCGGCTGATGAAATAAACAACGTGGTTATATACTTTGATGATGAAAATGATTGGAAAAATTACATAGAAAAAGAAGATTTATCGCCGAAACTCGTAACAAGATGGCATAAGGGAGACTGGAAAGTTTTTGATACTATACTGTTACTTTCCTTATTCTATTTCTTCTTTACCATACCCTTATTAATTCTGTTTGTTGTTGCAGTCGTTAGAGCCATTCGAAAAGAGAAATTCAAACTTAGTGAGCCCTATACATTATCTGTTTTGTTTATTGTAGGATTCATAGTTTTAAGACTAGTCTTAGATGCTTTCCCTCAAAGTATTTAGAATTCACTTTTAATTTATAGAATGAAAAAAAACTTTACAGTAGACAATAACACAAGAGCGAGTAACCCTGGTAATGCAAGCTTAAATCCATTCGTGTGGATTTATCATGATACACAAAAAATATTGGTTCAGACCAGCATTTTACTCTTTTCAATTTTCCTTACCATTCAGGTTTCTTTTTGGTTGATTCCATTGGTTATTCTCTCTCTTTTCAGTAACGGATTTTACTGGTTACACAAGAAGGAACACTTTAGAAGTGGAGATTCTAATGGTGGTATTGTGATTTCAGTTCGTCCAACTTTAGTAGCAGTAGCAACAGATTTAACCCAAGGGTTTGGTCATTACCCTGCAATTAAAATCATAAAATGTAATTCGCTTAAAAATGTTAAAATAAATGATAAAATAGCTACAGTTGCCTTGTACTCACAATCTAAAAACCCAAACGTTCCACACTGGGTAGGATTCAATCCTATTCCACTTTCTTTTGCAACAAAAGATCAAGAAGTTCTTGATAAAGCAATAAAATCCTATGATATGGATCAATGGGAAAGTATAAAAAGTCGTTTAGAAGAATTAGATAAACCTTATAGACCAGGATTGTTCAAAACAGAAATAGAAACCAGTGATTGGAAATCTATTACTAAATGACACGATAAAGTCAATATTGATTTATACAATTGATGTTACTTTTTATCAAAAGTGAATTACACCCGTAAATAATTCAACTTCATTTTGATTAACACTAAAGTCAACTGCAATGAAAATACATCACCTTCTAAATCTAATGCTCCTCTACTGGACTTTCAGCTTCGGTCAAGTAAGCAACATTAATCCAGCATTAACTATAGAGCACTTAAGTTCATCGCACTCAACAACTACAATTCTCCAAGATACCACAACCTATGGTCCGAAACAGTACCAATATGAAGACGGTTATGAAATCGTTTATTTTTATGCGGATAACAGCGAAGTGCATGTGGATAGGTCTAACATGAAAGGCAAGAAATCAAAACAAACGTTGGAAACTACTGAGGTATTGATCAATAATTGTTTGGCCGAAGATGCTGCTTTGATTAAACATTATAACAACCGGTTAACTTTAAAACTTCCTCGAAAGCTCGAGACCTATCAAATCAACTGCACCAATTGCGGTTTGTACAAACATTTGGGGAAAGACACCTTAGGTCCGAATGCTTTTTTTATTAAAACAGTAGCATTTAACACCTCTCCTATTTCTATAGATTTTATTTCAGACCAGGGAGAGTTTTATCAATTTCAATTGGGTGTTCAATTTCCACCTATACCCGATATCTATGCAAACAACAAGCTTATAAGGGATACCCTAACCTACAACACTTTCAGTGATACTTTACACTTAACTACCAATTTCTCTCAAAAACCTTGTTTGGATTTAGGTCACCAAATTTCTGATTGGCGTGTGAGCAATGAAAATGAGGATACGCTTGTATTTGGTTTGGGAAATGCCCTATCACCACAGGAAATGCAAGTTTTAAAAGGAATGAAAAACCTTGTTTTGGTTTGTGGGGTGAAAGGTTATGATGGGGTTATAAGGTTTAGAAAGTTTTCTTTGTTCATTAGGGATGAATAAGTACATCTTTATGAATAGTTTTGTACCATTTTAGCATTAATCGGATCGTCATAAATGTTCAACTTCCCTAGCCTTCAGATGAGTTAAAAGATGAAATTCTCAGGTCATTCACACTTTCAAGTAACGTTATTTCAAATTATAAAAAGTTCCCTCTTCAGAAATATCCATTGCCACCAAATCCCAAGAGATAAAAAGTATGAGTAGGTTGTCTACTCTTTTTTTAGGCAAATCTGACTTCCTGTAGAGTCGACTTAAAGTAGCTGGAGCCTCTTCTTTTATGGTTCTTAAAAAGCTCAATTCTTCTTCATCGAACTTTTCGGGTTTAGCGTGGTTGCGTTTCTTTTGCTTCCACAGACCAATCAAAATTTTGTTGGC
>NZ_JBVCPV010000283.1:0-2483 GCF_057456495.1 Lishizhenia sp.
AGAAATGTTTGAACGTGATAATGAGAAGGAAATACAAAACTATTTAAACGATAGCATCAATAAGAAAGCATTTGATACTTTAGTGAGATTTTGGCCCAATTACGCCACAGATTATGCTCCACTTTTAGAATATTGCAAAGCGGATTCTATCCCCTTTCATGCTACAAATATTCCCCGCAGATTTGCGAATAATGTATATAAAAATGACTTCAGTGCATTAGACAGTTTAAGCAATGAGGAGAAAACTTGGGTAGCACCAATGCCAATCACCTTCTATGATACGCTTCCGCAATACCAAGCTATATTAGAAATGATGGGAGCTCATGGGAGTGTAAACCTAGTAAAAGCCCAAGCTATGAAAGATGCCACTATGGCGTACTTTATTTTAGAAATACTCAAATCCTCAGACCAGGTTCTACACTACAACGGAACCTTTCACTCAAATTTTCACGAAGGAATCTATTGGTATTTAAAACATTACCGTCCGGAAACTAGCATACAAACAATTGCCACGGTAGAGCAAGAAGATATAGAGCATTTGTCGGAGGAACATTTTGGGAAAGCAGATTTCATTATCGTTGTAGACAGTGACTTCCCTACAAGTTATTAAACTATAATTTCTTAATTCCATTGGCGCAAACAATTAAGTTTTGCGCCTTTTTTTCTGCCATCATTTTAAAATTAGCGGCTACAGCATCCTCTCCGTAAGATCTAGGGTGATAGATATGGTAAATAATTGCCTTGTTTCTCATTGACTTCTTTTTCAAACCTATAGCTTCAAGCCTCCATTCTATGTCGGTGTCCTCTCCTACACCAGCAGCCTTATAATCTTCGTCGTAGCCATTTACTTGAACAAGGTATTCTTTACGCACGCCCCAGTTACACCCCATCAAGCCTCTGAGTTTTGTAGATAAATGAAAAAAGGGGAAATAGATACTTTCTTTTACCTTGTAAGAATCTGTTCGCTTCAGTTTTAGAAAAGTTAAACTAGAAAAATCCATTGATGCCAGCAACTCTTTACTAATAGCCTCACCAAGATTCACCCTTCTACCACTCAAGATAGTACCTGGCTCATCTTCCTTTATGTAACACTCTACAAATCGACTGTGAGGGACACAATCTCCATCAATAAATACAAGCAGATTTCCACAAGCAATTTGAATGGACTTATTCAACATCTCATTTTTGCGAAAACCGTCATTCACAGCTTGATGAACATGTTGAATTGGAAATGAATAATCACCTTTTGAAGTCTCTAGAAATTCACGTGTTTCCTCATTATTATCATCATCATAAATAATTACTTCAAAATCCATTGAACTCTGGCGGTTAAAACCGAATAAAATCAATTTTAAATTTTCTAGGTTTTTATAGTAAGAAACAATTACAGAGACCTTCATATTCTTCATTAAGGAGGACGAAAATACAAAATTTGTTTCCATGAAAATAAAAAAGGGAAGCTAAGCCTCCCTTAAAATATTTTATCTGGTAAATGTAAGTAAATCGGTACCTCCATTTCCACCACTTATGTCTTGCAACTCAATTTTATAATCAGAATGTGTTAAAACATCCCAGTCATCTATCAAATCATCAAAGTCGTTAGATTCTGAAACATTAAAAGTTATATTGAAATCTATATCAGAATCATTTGAGTCATCATCAGAGCTACTACTCTTTGTTATCGACCAAGTGCCGTTGTACGTTGTAGCATTATTTGTAGCCACCAAAGATCCATCTTCTTTAAAAGTGAAAATATAACCTTGGAAATTGCTCGTTTCATCGTCTCCAGAATCTATCATTTTAGAAATAGTCCAATCTCCTAAAAGTACAGCATCTTCAATTTGCTCTATCTCTTTTTCAAGCGCCTTGTTCTTACTACATGCACTGAGCATAAAAACAATACCCAGAACTAAAAATATTGTGCGTTTCATGTGTTTAGTTTCTATTAAAAATACGAAAACAAAATCATTCATTACAACTTTTTCACCAAGTACATCCATTAGACCTCTGTAGTAAGCAATGTTGCAAAAAGCCTATTTTTACACTAACTTTTACACAAACAAATCAATTCTTATGAAAAAAGCACCTCTAATTTTTAGTACCATCCTTGGACTATTCATCCTAATGTCCTTTGTTTACCAGCAAGACACAACAAAGGAAAAATCGAATTCAGCCATTATTTACAACACAGAAAACAAAGAATGGATAAGCTCTAAAACTACCCTCATCTCAGCGTTTAATGAACTGGCTGAAGATTATCATCATGTAGATAAAGTATCGCTTTCTAAAATTGATGACGCCGAGTATACTCTTACTTTTTGGTTGAAATCTGGAGCACTAGCAATTGCATACACTTTAGAAAATAATGATGGAAATTTAGTACTTATCCCTTCTAAGGAAGTTTACCTTCATTCTTGTTCAGGAGCACCTTGTAGTTCTGTAGAATTAAAAGGATATGAAAACGATGATAGTTACCCCTCTTG
>NZ_JBVCPV010000284.1:0-2449 GCF_057456495.1 Lishizhenia sp.
AAGGCGCTTAGAAAGTTGATTGCTCAAACCTCTCAAAAACAAATGATAGGTGCTAATAAAAAAGACACCTACGTTTATGAAGTAACCTTGAAAAACAATAGATCTGCAACGGTTGACATCAATATTTTAGACCAGATACCTGTGAGTGCATCAAGCGAAATCACAGTTGAAGCCCTTGAATATTCTGGTGCAAAATACAACATCGATAATGGAGAATTGGAATGGGATTTAAAACTTGCCCCAGGAGAAAGCAAAGTATTACGCATTTCCTTTACCGTTAAATACCCAGAAAAATTTGCTTTCAGAGTTCAACAGTTTAGAACGATTGCCTGTCCATCATTCTAAAAAATGAATAGCACACGGACTGAAAGGCACTATCAACAGGGCCTTTCAGTCGGTTTTTGCTGTTAAAAAAAGTTAAGCACAATTTTAACATTTAATCTTATTTTACCTTCGAAACAAATCTGAAGATTGAAAAAGCTGAGTTTACGAAATATTGCCTTACTTATAAGTCTAGCCATCTTGGTGTTAGTAGGTTTACAACTCTACCAATCTGTTCAGTTGTACCATCAAAAATCAGATGCTTACAGTAAGCGTATAGAGAATACGCTATCAAGTCTGGTCATTAAACATGAAAAAGCTTCAGACTTCAGGAATTACGCTCCAATTTTTGGGCAAGAATTTAGAACACAGTACAAGAGTGCGCTCATCGAAGAGTTTCAAAACCTTTTCCCGGTAGAAGAAAGTGTATCCATTACAGATACCATTATCGTAGAACAAGGTGAGCCTCAAAACTACTATTACATTTACGGTAAATCGTTCGACTCCTTGTCTGGTGTTACGGCTACACACAGCGTTCTGGTTAAGGACATGAACGATGGAAACGCGATGAAATACGCTTCATCCACTAAAGACTCCTTAGACATTGCCGGACAATTAGATAGAAGAGTAAAAACACAATTGTTTAGCAAATCCAAATTTGTGAATCAGAAGATGATAGACATCTTCCGAAACATTTCCTCGCAAACGCCGCAACAACGTATCGATTTAGCTTTTTTAGATACAGTTATTCAAAATGTATTGCGCCAAGCTAAGATCAATTCAGATTACACCTATGCCATAACGGATAAAAATGGAGATATCATTCCTTTTCCCGCTTATACGGATAAGTACGATCTTCAATTGAGTAAGAAACACACCTATGCTGCTCGTTTATTTCCGGGTAACGTATTTGACGCCGATCTCTTTCTAAATATACATTTCAATGAGATGAACGTGGAACTTTTCTCTGAAATGTGGTTAACTCTCTTGGTAAGTATACTTTTAATCTCCTTAGTGATTACCTCTTTCATTGTTCTTTTCAAAACCATCTTAAAACAAAAAAGATTATCAGAAGTAAAGAATGATTTCATCAACAACATGACCCATGAATTTAAAACGCCCATCAGTACAATTTCTTTGGCTTGTGAAGCGTTAACAGACAAAGACATGATGGCCAGTAACCCTGATGCAGTGCTTCCCTTTGTGGGAATGATCAACGATGAAAACAAACGCTTAGGAAATTTGGTAGAACGCATCTTGCAAAGTGCTGTAATTGACAAGGGTGAAATAAAATTGAAAAGAGAGGCACTTGACCTCAATGAAATTGTAAGCAAAGTAGTAGGGAAAGCGAAACTAAGGATGGATGCCAAACACGGACAATTTAAATTGAACTTAGCTCCAGGAAGCATTCCATTTACGGGAGACCACGTTCATACTACAAACATCATTTCTAACTTAGTTGATAATGCCATAAAATACTCTAAAGAACAGGCATCAATCACGATTACAACTGAAAAAACAGAAAAGTACATTCGCGTTAGCGTAGCAGATACAGGAATAGGAATTAAAGCCGAACACTTGGATAAAGTCTTTGATAAACTCTACCGTGTACCTACTGGAAACCTACATGATGTGAAAGGTTTCGGACTAGGTTTAAGCTACGTAAAAGCCATCGCCGATTTAGAAGGTTGGCAGGTTAACGCAGAAAGCACCTTTGGGAAAGGTTCAACATTTACAATAACGATCAATAAATAACGCCATGAAAAACTTAAAAATCTTATTAGCCGAAGACGACGAAAATTTAGGAACACTGCTCAACACCTTTTTAAAGGCCAAAGGATTTGATGTAGAATTAGCACGCAATGGAAAATTAGCCTTGCAGAAATTTACAGAAGCAGAGTTCGACTTCCTTATCTTCGATGTAATGATGCCAGAAATGGATGGATTTACCTTGGCTAAAGAGATCCGAGAATTAGATAAAAAAACTCCCATACTTTTCCTTACCGCAAAAAGTATGAAGGAAGACAAGTTAGAAGGATTTAAAATTGGTGCCGATGATTACCTTACCAAGCCCTTCAGTATGGAAGAGTTATTGGCGCGTATTGAAGCAATTTTAAGAAGAACAGCA
>NZ_JBVCPV010000285.1:0-2438 GCF_057456495.1 Lishizhenia sp.
GAAGGTAGAGTAGGGCATTGTTGGGTAAGGTGTTATTTAATAACTGGGTGCTCGGTAAAATTGAATTTTGAATACGCTTGGCGTAGTTGATACTATCAATAATTTCTTTATGCTGTTCATCAATTCGCTCATTTTTCAGTGTAAGATCTTTGTTGATTTTTTTACGTTGTAAAGAAGAAACCCAAAGACTTATGGTGACCACAAGTATGATACTTATAAAGAGTACCAAAACACGCTTAGAGTTCTTTTCAGAGTTTAACTCCTCTTCTCTAAGTTGCTCTTGAATTTTTAAGCGTTCGATTTCAGCCTCTTTTCTACTCGATTGATATTGGGCTGCGAGCTTAGATGAAGTTTCTTGTGATTCTAAGGTATGAATAGAATCTTTTAATTTTACATAGTTCTCAAGGTAATAAACAGCATTGTCGTAATCCTTAAGGTGAGCATAGGTTTTGTAGAGGTTGAAATATCCATTAAGTGGAGAGACGTCTAAATCAAGACTGTCTACCAAGTGTACAAATTTTTTGTAGTAAAGTATTGCTTCTGTTCTTCCTCCTATGTTTTCTTCGAGATTTCCTTTCGTGAGGTAATTAATGGCCAGGCCATTGAATTGATTTGTTTCGGTATTAAGATTAATTGCTTTATCGATGTATTGATTAGCTAAAGAATAACGCTCTTTTAATCTGTATAAATTAGCTAAATTGTTGTAGGTCGCACTTAAGGATTCTGAACAATTACACTTCTTAGCAATTTCTATTGCCTTTTTGTATGCATTTTCGGCTTGCGAAAGCTCATTGTTGAATTTGTAAATGTCTCCGAGTAAAAGATATGCCTCTGCCTGTACAGAAAGCATGTTGTTCTTTTTGGCCAATTCAGATACTTGCGATAAATAGTAGGTGGAATTGTTGATATCCTTAGATAGTAAAAATAATTTTACAATATCTATATAGGTTTTACAGATGTTTTGGAGATCATTTTGAAGTTCAAAATATTTCAAAGCTTGAAACTCTGCTTGAATGGATACGTCAAAACTACCCGCTTCTCTAAAAATATCGGATTTTCTTTTTAAAATATGTGTTTTATGTGCAATGTTGGTAATTCCAAACTTTAAAGCAATAGTGTCAAATATCTTTAGAGATTTATCGACCATCAAGTTATTTGCATAAAGTTCAGCCAACCTCATATAACTTTCTATAATTATAGAGTCAGAGTTATTAGCGTCTTTTATTTCGTTTAAAAATAATTCTTTGGACTGTATGAAATCGCCCGTATCAAGTATTGATAGATCTTTTTCAAAACTGTTACCACAGTATGGAGCCTTCCAAATAAAGAGTAAGAAAAAAAGGGTTAAAAGTAGTGTTCTATTCACTTATAGTAGAATTATAAATACGCTAAAAATCCAAGTCTACAAAATTAAAAAAAGTTAGACTTCGTTAATCGATGAATAGGGTTTATTTGTCGGTTAATGTTATTCAATCATCGATTAATCGAATAATATTTTAACTAAGATAGTTGTTGATTGTGATAAATGACGTTATTTTGGTGATGAAATTAATCAATAAAATTATAAAAAGATGAAAAATATAATAGTTTTTACAGGAATTGCGTTAAGTGTTATTACATTCGGGTGTTCAAAAAATAATGATGTTGTAGAAAGCGAATACTACACTGCAGAGGAGCAAGTTACAATGACGAACAGAGCTAACCAAACTTTGAAGTTCCAAAATAATACAGAAGATGGAGCTGATCATATTGAAGGAGTATCAGTTGGATGTTCGTTTTTTACGGGTAAAGAATGTACAGTATCAGATACAGATTACGGTTGTAGAGGTGAATTGTTATCTATCGATTGTATGAATTTTATACATGAATTATTGACGAAATTACAAAATGGTGATGATTTTGCTGACCAAGGTGTAGTTACTGCTAACTTAGATGCGTTTAACGGATTGTGTCCAGACAAAATGATAGAAGGAGTTGTTGATGGTTCTGTAAGAATGAATATTGTAGCTTTAAGTTCTACACCAGAAGGAAGTGCTTACATCGAATTTGAAAATTCAACTTCTCGTGAATTGATCATGGCTACACAAATTAATTTTAAATAATGAAGAAACTAGGTCTATTAATAGTATTATCAGCTTTAATTGTTTTTCAATCTTGTAATGAAAACAAAATTGAGAGTTTTACCGAGGAAAGTAAATTCAATTTAGTTGATTCTATCTGTATAGACCCGAATTTTGGAGTCTCTTCACTGAGTGCTTTTGAATTGGACGGAGAAGAATACTTTTCTGTTGCGAACTTTAAAACTCAAAAAGAGATTCGAATCTTCAACTCTAAAGGTTTAGTACAAGCTGTAAGTCTTAAAGGTTTTTCAATTTTCAATGATACTCCCTTGGCATATGAGGTGCTTAATTTAGATACTATATTGATCATTTTAAATC
>NZ_JBVCPV010000286.1:0-2433 GCF_057456495.1 Lishizhenia sp.
GGGATAGATTTCAAATAAATTATTTACGTAATTAAAATCGAAGTTATCTGTAGTTAATACGTATCCGTTGTCAATGGCTTCAGACAGACTTGCTTTTCCTGCGTTATTTACATCACCACTTGGGTCTATCAATATACCGATGAGGTTCATTTTTGTTTCGTCCCAATCTTGATCGAGAATTATGGAAGCATTGATTGTGTGTGTTTCACCTACGGCAACGGTAGCAGGTAATGAATTTACCATTCCTCCGAAACTTGGGTAGATACCTCTTCCAACATGGTTGTAAATCATTTGTGAAGCGGGTACTGAACTTGGTAAATCTCCCCAGTTATATCCAGCAGGATCTATCAAGGTAATCCCTTGAGAACCGTAATAATTAGCTTGGTTGTATCCGCTTGTTGTTCCGGTAACACTGTCTTCTGTTAAAATGATAGCGAGTTTATAATTGTTGTTGATCGCCTCTATGATTTCTGCTGATAATGACATTTTTAACTCACGTGTTGTTGCATTAAATTCAGCACCCATTTCTATAAGGGCAGAGGGTTGTGTTGTTATTCTTTGTATAAAATCTTGGCGCATGGCAGATGGGTCTATGTCCGCACCCCTATCTACAATTCCGCTCGGGTAACCATTGATGTACGCTCCAAGTGCAGCGTCATACGTAGCATTTGCCATTGGATCATTGTTGTGTACAGCAACTCCCGCCCAGAAATCATGAAATTCTATTTCCATTTCATCCATGGCCACGGCTCCTCTCGGACACCATCCACACCATGTTCCTGTTGCTTCTTCACCAAATACCATTCTTCCAGGGTATACTTCTATGGGAGTTAATGATTGAGATTGACTATCGTCATTGCTGTCATCATCTAACCCATTTCCGTTTACATTAGTGATTGTTGCTGTAAAATTAGCTGCACCACTACTTAATGTAATGCTATTACTCAAACTTAATTCTACTTCATCTAATGACGCAAGGTTTAAATTTGTAAAGGTTTCTGTTGTTTGATTTCCATTATAATCTAAAGTGACCTCAACAGAATTGATCGTATTTACTCCTAAATTTCTTATGCGTATTTCAGGTGAATTTGATTGTCCTACTAATACAGATTTTGGGTCTAAATAAGTTAAACCTGCATTGGTTGACGGGAGTGTGTAAGGGGTAATAGTGTAAGCGATATCATCCAGATAAAATTCAGCGCCCTGAATACTGTAGATATTTAAAGAAGCTATTTGATTGATAGAATTGCTAAAACTTCCAACATTGTTATTATCAATAAAAACCTCCCAATTGTTCGTGTTTAAATTCAATTGCATACTGAACTTGAACCAAGTTCCTTCTGTGTAACTGGTCGTAAGGAATGTTTCGTCGGTATTGTAAACCTGAAGTGTTCCATTACTAAAATTAGCATCCATGGCCCAAGCATTTCCAATGGTGCTTTCTTTTTGAAAATTAAAGTAGGCTTTTTTTCCATTGGCCACGTACATCCATACTTCAAAATCGAAGTTACCCGTTGAATATTCACCTCCAAAATCTTTCACGATATCACCCGGACCACCCGATCCAGTTGCTAGGAAGTATAAGGCATTCGTTCCGCTGTGTGCAAGTGTTGAGCTTACGGCTACGTCATCAGATCCACCTCCAGATCCCGACCAAGTCGTCCAATCTGCAGTGGTTCCAATCTGTGTACCGGCTGCATAGGATTCAAAGTCATCAGAAAAGGTTTGGCCAAAAGTTAAGGAGCTGGCAAGCACTCCTGACATTAGGGGTAAAAGTTTTTTCATAGTTCTATAGTTTTATCTAAACCTAAATAAAACTTAATGGAAAGCAAAACGTTGATAATGGCATTCTTGTAATCATAAAAAAGGCCCATCTAATGAGATGAGCCTTCTGTAGTTTTTATGGTGAACCTAATTCATACGCTTTTGACGTTGCATTGGGTTTTCGTTCATTTTCTTTTCTTGAAACAATTGGTATCTACTCGGTTTTACTTCTTTTGGCCAAGCGTTGTTGTTCAAGTTTGTGTCTCCTGTTTCTAAGAAGGGATCTAGTCTAAATGAAACTACTTCTTCCTCAAAAATAAAGACTTTGCTGATGTTGTAGTTGTCTCTCATCCACACTTCAGCAGGTATGCGAATGATTTCTTCTGTTCCATCGACAAATGTTGCTCTAATAATTAATGGCATCACCAATCCTCCAATGTTTTCAAAGTGTAATTCATAGAAGTTATTGTTGGCCGCTAATAAATCCAAATCCTTTTCTGATGGGGGTTGAATGTCATCGTAAAATCCAGAGATAAGTATTTTTTCATCCTCGTCTTTCAAACTGCGAAGAGCCCACACCAACCGCCAGGCGGCATTGGGGAATATTGATCCTCCCAAACCGGAGTGGGATTCTCGTTCGGCTGTCTGAACTGAAAGCTCGACGTAGAC
>NZ_JBVCPV010000287.1:0-2403 GCF_057456495.1 Lishizhenia sp.
AGGTGAAAGAATCACTGATAAAGGAGTTGGTAACGGAATCTCGTTATTGATTACTGTTGGTATCTTGGCACGTTTCCCACAAGCGGTATTTGCAGAAGCGATTGATAAAGAAAGCCCAGCTATTCCAATTTTACTTGAAATCGTTTGTTTCATGGCTATCGTTTTAGCGACTGTATTAATTGTACAGGGTGTGAGAAAGGTACCTATGAACTATGCAAAGAGAGTAGCTTCAGGAAGAGCGGAAGCAGGTGATCTGTCTGCAAGATCTTACCTTCCTATCAAGGTGAATGCATCAGGTGTAATGCCTATCATCTTCGCACAGGCAATTATGGCTGTACCGGTGATGGTTTTTGATGCTTCTACGTTCGGAATCTTTGGATTTTGGTACAACTTGGTATTAGCTGTATTGATTGTAGTATTTACTTATTTCTATACTGCTATCATGATTAACCCGAAGAAAATGGCGGATGACATGAAGCGTAGTGGTGGATTTATTCCAGGTATTAGACCGGGAGAAGAAACTGCTAACTACATTGATGCCCTAGTTTCTAGGATTACATTACCAGGATCGATTTTCTTGGCTTTGATTGCAGTGTTACCAGCAATGGCCTACATGGCAGGTGTTGGACAAGCTTTTGCATTGTTCTTTGGAGGAACTTCTTTATTGATTATGGTAGGAGTTGTTTTAGATACGCTTCAGCAAATTGAAACGTACCTATTGAACAGACACTACGATGGATTGATGGAAGGAACGAAAATCAGAGGACGTAGAACAGCCGGAGAAGTATCTGGATTTTAAGATAAAAGAATGGCAAAGCAAGCATCTATAGAACAAGACGGAACTATCATCGAAGCATTATCTAACGCAATGTTTAGAGTTGAGTTGGAGAATGGACACGTGATTACCGCACACATTTCAGGAAAGATGAGAATGTACTACATTAAGATTCTTCCTGGAGATAGAGTGAAAGTAGAAATGTCTCCTTATGATTTAACAAAAGGGAGAATAACTTTTAGATACAAGTAGGAGAGATCCGAATAAAAACAAAAAGAAGATGAAAGTAAGAGCTTCAGTAAAAAAACGTAGTGCAGATTGCAAAATCGTTAAGAGAAAAGGAAGAGTTTACGTGATAAACAAAAAGAATCCTAAACTTAAACAAAGACAAGGTTAGGCTTAATTATTTGAATTATGGCAAGGATTGCAGGTATAGATTTACCAAAAAACAAGAGAGGTGTTATTGGTTTAACATACATCTTTGGTATCGGTCGTTCTACAGCAGCAAAAATTTTAGCTGAGAACAAGATTGATGAGAACATCAAAGTTCAAGATTGGACTGATGAGCAATTAGGACTTATCCGTGAGTCTATCAACACAATTAAAGTTGAAGGGGCTTTACGTTCAGAGGTACAATTGAACATCAAACGTTTAATGGACATCGGATGTCAAAGAGGTATTCGCCACAGAGCTGGTTTACCTTTAAGAGGACAAAGAACAAAGAACAACTCTCGTACAAGAAAAGGTAAGAGAAAAACAGTTGCAAACAAGAAGAAAGCAACTAAATAATAAGTAAGATGGCAAAAGCACAGAAGAAGAAGAAAAATGTTAAAGTAGATGCAGTTGGTGAAGCGCATATTCAAGCTACCTTCAACAACATCATTATTTCTTTAACTAACAATGCTGGACAAGTTATTTCTTGGTCATCAGCTGGGAAAATGGGATTCAAAGGTTCTAAGAAAAACACTCCATACGCTGCACAAGTTGCTGCTGAGGATTGTGCCAAAGAAGCTCATGACTTCGGATTACGTAAAGTTAAAGTTTTTGTAAAAGGGCCTGGAGCTGGACGTGAGTCTGCGATCAGATCTTTACATAACTCAGGAATTGAAGTAACAGAAATCGTTGACGTTACTCCATTACCACACAACGGTTGTAGACCACCGAAAAAGAGAAGAGTTTAATAAAAGAATTTTTAACCCGAGTGGATTTATGGTTATCGAAGGAATTACGCCTTAATTCATAACCCCACTCATTACTTAATAAAATGGCAAGATATACAGGTCCAAAATCAAAAATCGCACGTCGATTTAGAGAACCAATCTTCGGCCCAGACAAAGCGTTGGAAAGAAGAAGTTACGGTCCAGGACAACATGGTCCTAACAAAAGAAGAGGAAAGCAATCAGAATATGCTATCCAATTAGGAGAAAAACAAAAAGCGAAGTACACTTACGGTATTTTAGAGAAGCAATTCTCTAACTTATTCAAGAAGGCATCTTCAATGAAAGGAATTACAGGTGAGAACTTGTTAATCCTTTGTGAGAGCCGTTTGGATAATACTGTTTTCCGTTTGGGAATCGCTCCTACAAGAAGAGGTGCTCGTCAGTTAGTATCTCACAAACACATTACTG
>NZ_JBVCPV010000288.1:0-2401 GCF_057456495.1 Lishizhenia sp.
ATAAAAAAAACTATGAACATGAATATAAAGTATACACTATTTGGAACAGCCTTTTTAGCCTTAGGTGCAGGGTTGTTTTCCTTTAACACGACAGAAATTAAAGCGGTTTCTTCTAAAGAAATAACAGCGCATAAAATAAATTCCTCAGGATCAGTTTCAGGAAGAACCGGGGCACCTGGGGAAAGTACTTGTACCTCTTGTCACGGAGGTTCAGTTCAGGATGGTTCATCGGTTATTGAGATTAACTTCCCAAATAATGAAACTACATTCTTACCAGATGAGGTGTATAATTTGACTCTTAATTTCCCTGGTGGATCTGCAAAAAATGGTTTCCAATTAACCGTTCTAGATAATTCAGATAGTAAAGTTGGTTCTTTGTCTAGTCTTGATAATACAACTTCAACTGCTGCATTTTCAGGAAGAGAATACTTAAACCATACGTTTAATGGAACCGGTCAAACCTCTTGGGATTTTCAATGGATTGCACCTGCAGCCTCAGTTTCGGAGGTTACTTTCTATGTTGCAGCGAACAAAACCAATAGTAGTGGAACAAATTCAGGGGATGTTATTTACACCCACAGCTTGAGCTTTGCACAAGATCCATCTGCAGGTATTTTTGAGTTACAAGAAAATGAAATGGATTTCCAAGTTGGTTATTCAGCAGCAGAGAATACCTTGAAATTGGATGTAAATGTTGAAGAAAAAAATACAGCTTTTGTAAGTGTTGTTGACTTGCAAGGTAAGGTTGTTTTTGAAAAGAATTTGGGTGAATTGTACACAGGTATGAACAACTTAAGCTTTTCAATGCCTGCAACATTAGAGAATGGAATATATGTAGTGAACTTTGCCCTTGGTAATGATTCAGCTTCTGAAAAATTGATGATCACTAAATAAATAAAGATTGAGTTAAACGAAAAAGGCTAACCTTGTGGGTTAGCCTTTTTTATGTCTTTACTTTAAGTATTTTCTAATTTCATCTTCCAAACAATCTACAAACCTAGGGTGGTCATTTGAGCTTGGAACTAAATGAACAGCTTCGCCGCCCATTTCTTGGAAGTCTTCGTGGTATTCTGTACCTATTTCTATGATTGTTTCTAAACAGTCGGCTACAAAGGCTGGACTAAATGCCAAAACCCTTTTCGCTCCTTCTTTGGCCCATTGTTCAATGAGTTTATCAGAGAAAGGTTCTAACCAATTTTTATCTAGTCTAGACTGGAATCCAACGGTATAATCACTTTCTTTTATTCCGAGTTTGGCAGCAATCAATCTTGATGTGGCAAAACACGTGGCTTTATAACAGAATTGGTTTTTCTCATTGATTTCTGTTTCACAGGGTTGGTCCTCACACAAATCATTATCATATACCTTATCTACCTGTCGCGTTGGTAAACCGTGGTAAGAGAATAGAATTTTATCGTAAGAAGATAGGTCGAAATCCTTTGCTCTATCCACCACTGCATCAATGTAAGCAGGATTGTCGTAAAACTGAGAGATAACATTGATTTCGGGAATCACCCACCATTTACGGATGATGTTCATGGCTTTTTCAATCGCAGAACCAGTAGAGGCACTAGCGTATTGTGGGAAGAGAGGGAGAATTACGATTCTATCGTACTTCTGTTTTCTCATTTCTTCTAATACCACATCCATCGAAGGGTTTTGGTAACGCATTGCCATGTGTATATGCACATTTTCATCTGCGCTAAATCTTTCTTGAGTCAAACGAACTACACTCTCTGTATGCGTGATAAGGGGAGAAACACCATTTCCGTATTCCCATAGTTCCTTGTAAATTTTAGAAGAGTTACTGGTTCTGAAAGGAACAATAATTCCATTCACTAATAGTTTTCTTCCGAACCAAGGTAAATCAATTACTCTTGGGTCATTTAAAAATTCACTTAAATATCTTCTAACATCCTTTTTTGAGGGACTATCTGGTGTTCCCAATTGGATGACTAATACTCCTGTTTTTTTCATACTCAAAGATTCGCGGCCAAAGATAGCTGCTTATCTTAACATAGGAAAGCTTAGAATGTTTATTCGACGATTGATTTTTTTTATGAACGAGAAAAAATAAGTTTCCTTAACTCGTCTCGTTCTTTTTTCAAATCGTCTAAAGCGTGCTTTTTATCCATCATTATAAGCATGTATTGCCATTTATAACTGATGTGTTTAAGGTAACGAGCAAACCAATAAGCGAAGATTCCTGATAGGGGAAGACTTGCAAAGTAGAACAATGCTTCTATCCAGTTGAGATGAAATTGAGTAACAGCGAAATAGGTAAATATACTGTAAGTGAAGGGGTAGAAAAAGAGTCCTAGGAATACAGCAAAGGGAGCATAGTACTCAACATCTGTAGATAGTTTTGGGATAATCCAATCGGTTAAAAGGTATTGAAGAA
>NZ_JBVCPV010000289.1:0-2264 GCF_057456495.1 Lishizhenia sp.
CCAGGATTAGTAATCTCACCATCGATGTACATATTACCGCCAATAAAAATGGTAATGGTTGTAGAGATTCCAATTAAGAAAACAATAGTTGGCATAAACAGCGCATTGGTAAAGACCAAGTCCATATTACGCTTTAAATAATTTTCATTTGAGGTATTAAAGATTTTGTTGAATCCTTCTTCTGCACCGTAAGCTTTGAGTACTCTCACTCCTGAAAAAGTTTCTTGTACAATGGAGCTCAACTTAGATTGTTCACGTTGTACACGCTCACTTTGCTTGTTCATTCTATCCGAAACTTTGTACACCAAGAACGACATAATAGGAAGCGGCAATAAAACCCAAAGTGTTAATTCTACATTAATAGAAAGCATTCTCCAAAAGATGAAACTAAATAAGAATACAAGGTTTACGGTATACATAACTCCAGGTCCTAGGTACAATCTCACCTTAGATACATCTTCAGAAATACGGTTTAATAAATCTCCCGTTGAATGGCGCTTGTAAAAGTTAAAATTCAATTTTTGATAGTGCTCGTAGATTTCATTTTTCAAATCGTACTCCACATATCTTGACACTTTTATGATGGTTTGACGCGTAAAAAAAAGAAAAATCCCTTTGGTTAGGGATAATAAAAAGTACATTCCAGCAAGACTAAAAGCTAACCAAGCAATATTTTCTATGGTTTCGTTAGCGGCGATTTTTTCCTGAAAATCATTCACAGCATCCTTTACCAGCTCTGGCATCTCTATCACCAGAACGTTCTGAATGATAATAAATAAGACTCCTAAAAGTAAATGCCATTTGTATTTTAGGAAATATTTGTTGAGATAGCTGAGAGACTTCATGTTTTAATTTTCTATTTTTGCACCGCGTTTTGACTTCAACGGAAGACAAAATTAGGCAAAGAATTGGAATAATAAAGATTCTATTTAATACAGTATTGAAATGATTGAGGTAAAGGAAATGAGTGCGACAAATTTGGCTGATAATCCAGTCATAGCACAAATGTCTATGTTAGGCCACGAGCAATTATTATTTTGTAATGATAATGCAACAGGCTTGAAAGCTATTATAGCTGTTCACAACACAGTTTTAGGACCAGCACTAGGTGGAACTAGAATGTGGATGTACAACAATGAAATGGAAGCATTGAACGATGTTTTAAGGCTTTCTAGAGGTATGACCTACAAGAACTCAATCTCAGGGTTAAACTTAGGGGGTGGTAAAGCCGTAATCATCGGTGATTCTAAGTCAATGAAATCTGAAGCCCTATTCAGAAGATTCGGAAAATTCGTAAACAGTTTAGCAGGTAAATATATTACAGCAGAAGATGTGGGTATCAATCCACAGGATATGTCGTGGGTGAACATGGAAACTGAGCACGTAGCAGGTCTACCAGGAAGAAGTGGAGATCCTTCTCCAGTTACAGCTTACGGTACCTTCATGGGAATGAAAGCTTGTGCTAAAGAGCAATTTGGTTCTGACAACTTAGCGGGTAAAACAGTAGCGGTTCAAGGAGTTGGTCACGTTGGTGAATACTTAGTAAAACACTTAACTGAGGAGAATGCAAACGTTGTAATCACTGATATCAACCAAGATGCTTTAGCAAGGATATCTAAGGAATATGGAGCTACAGTAGTTGGTTTAGATGAGATTTACGATGTAGACATGGACATATATGCACCATGTGCTTTAGGAGCGACAGTAAACGATGCTACTTTAGAGCGTTTAAAATGTTCGATCATCGCAGGAGCTGCCAACAACCAGTTAGCGGATGAAAATGTACACGGAGAAATCGTTCGTCAGAAAGGAATTATCTACGCACCAGATTACGCATTAAATGCAGGTGGAGTTATTAATTGTTACTCAGAGGTAAAAGGTTTATCTTCGGAGTGGGCAATGAGCAAAGCAGAAGATATCTACTCTACAATCTTAAACATTGTGAAGAGATCTAGCTCAGAGAACACGCCAACATTTGCGATTGCAAATAAAATGGCAGAAGAAAGAATTCAATCAATAGGTAAGGTTAAATTACCGATGTAATAATTAGTATGCTAAATAGAAGACACTTAAGAATAAAGGTATTACAATCACTCTACGCTTATTATCAAAGTGATAAGGAAAGTGTAATTCGAGCAGAAAAAGAAATGATGGAGGCTATAGATCGTATTTACGATCTATACCTTTATTTCTTGTTAGGTTTTGCAGAGTTGAAAAACGTTGCAGAACACCGTATCGAAGAGAATAAGAAAAAGATTTTACCA
>NZ_JBVCPV010000290.1:0-2254 GCF_057456495.1 Lishizhenia sp.
CTAACATTTCACCAATACAATAATGATGAGGAATTACCTTCAATTCAAAACGCTCATTCAAAGCATCTAAAGGAACACCTCCTACGGTTGAGATAGCTTCATCGAGGGGAGCTTGTCCTGTAATTTGAAGAGGATAAATTTTTATTAAATGTGCCATATGTTTTTTGGAGAGGAACTCCTCTTTCGAGGTGATGGCTTTGAGTAAATTTATTTGAACCTTACTTAAACGGACATCCTTTTTCAAAATATCTGTCATTTTTGTTAAACGAGAATTTTGAAGTACATCTAACACCTTCTTTTTCGGCCAGCTGGGCTTAAAGTCTATTTCTAAGCAAGCACTCCCCTCTTTTTCCAAAGAATTTCTCAGGTCTGGACTCAAAGCATACACAGCGTTTCCTTCAATTCCATTTTCGGTAATAACTACCTCACCTTTTTGCGTTTGTCCACCTGCAGAATAGCTGCAATTCTTTAAGGGTTGTCCTGTGTTTTGAGCAATGAATTGTTTCTCCCAATCTACAGTATAAGCACAATTCGAAGCTTTGAAAGGAAGAACTTTCACCCCTTGTTTTTCAAAAGCATCTAACCAAGCTCCATCGGAACCGGTAATTTTCCAACTTCCTCCTCCCAAGGCAAAAACAACTTTATCTGCTTTCACCAAAGTATCCGGGGCAAACCTAAGCGCATGCTTTTCTCCCCATCCTATCCATTCGTGTTCATAAACAATTTCAACACCTTTTCCTTGCACGTATTCCAAAAGCGTGTTCAATACTTCAATAGGTTTGATATGATCTTCTGGATAAACCCTATGACTACTACCTATAATGGTCGGAATCCCTATCTCTTTTAACCAGTTTCGTAATTCGCCATTAGAAAAATGACGCAAGGCTGGCGCTAGAAATTCATAGGGAGTATAGCGTGCAATAAATTCGTCTATCGGTTCAGAATGAGTGAGGTTAAATCCACCTTTCCCAGCTACTAGAAACTTACGTCCACCCTGTTTTTTCTTTTCATAAATGGTAACCTGATATTTTGTAGTATCTACAAAAGCGGCGAAAAACAAGGCTGCAGGACCTAAACCTATTACTGCAATGGATTTTTTGGACATGTGGTAAAAATAAGCTTTTATTGAGCTTTGCCTAGAAAACATATTTCAAAATATGCAGATTTTATCGGCTTTTACTACATTCGCCACCGAAAATAAACAACATGAACACACCACTTTTAGAAGCACGTCTTCAACAACATTTTAACTTACCCACCTTATGGCTATTTTCCATTTTATTCTTTAATACAATTATTGAACATCAAAATACTTTATCGACAATAATCATTTGCTCGGGTTCGCTCTTCTTAATGATTCAAATGCACAAAGGATTTTATTCTGCTCTTTTCTTCGACAATGAAGTACAGGTAAATTTACTGATCAAGAAACAGCATATATTGTATGATGAAATTGATTTTGTTCGTATTAAAGGGTTTGGAATTGGTAAGAACTATAGAACCTTTATTTTTCTGAAGACGGGTAGTAAACTTGTTTTCACCGAAGACAACTTTTGGACAGAAGACCTTTGCAATGTGATGTATCAAAAAGGAGTTCGTATAGAGCTCGTTAAAAAAGCAAACGAAAACATTCGTTTTGATAAAGATTCTGAAAGATATTCGATTAAGTCTAGGCAACCCAGAAACGAAAAAGAGCACATCAGGAAAATGAAGATTTTTGCTTAAGACAATTCTTGATTTCCAACAATATCCTTCGTCGTTTGTTTCATTAAAAAGACTATTTTCAAATCAAAATAAAACAAGATGGCGAAAACGAAATTAAAGGGAGCTGAAGTTATGACTTCAGGCGATCTTCCTGAAGTGGGAAAAAAAGCTCCCAACTTTGAATTAATTGCGGGTGATTTATCACGTAAAAACCTAGAGGATTACAAAGGTCAGCGTTTGATCTTAAACATATTCCCTAGTGTAGATACAAGTACATGTGCAACATCCGTACGTACCTTCAATCAAAAAGCAGCACAATTAGACAACACAAAAGTATTGTGCATTTCTAGAGATTTACCCTTTGCTCAAAAAAGATTTTGCGGTGCAGAAGGAATTGAGAATGTTGAGATGTTATCCGACTACGCCAAAGGAAGTTTTGGAGCCGATTACGGTCTAGAAATAGAAAATGGAGCTCTTTATGCGCTGCATGCAAGAGCGATAGTTGTAGTAGATGAAAATGGAATTGTACAACATACGGAACTGGTTCCAG
>NZ_JBVCPV010000291.1:0-2249 GCF_057456495.1 Lishizhenia sp.
GTACCATCTACGGTATATCCATCTTTTTCGATTTGCTCTAAATCTTCATCACAGTACTCTCCTAATTCAACCTCTTGGTCTTGAGCATCCTCGTAATGACATTCGTGACAACCTGTTTTTGAACATGATGCGAATACCAAGGCTCCAAAGGCCATCATAACTGACTTACTTTTCATGGGTGTTGTATTTTAAATTTAATAAAATGCTGATGTAAACATTCCTACCTTGTGCAGGGATGTTGTAATTTTTCAATTTAGAAAGGTGGGGTACATAACTTTCGTTGAGTAGATTCCTCACGCCGCATTGAAAGGCGAAATCTTGTTTTGTTTTTACTTTAAAATGGAGCGCCATATCCACCAATAAAAAGGCGGGAGTTGCAGTTTCCATAATCCCAGGTCTATTTTGAGCCAAGAATTGATCCATGTTCAAGACGAATTTAGACAATGAGAATTTGTGCTTACTAAAGAAACTATAACTCGCCATTAAATTAATTTTGTTTTGTGGTTGTAAAGGCAAAGCATCTTGATTGGCAAAGGAAGCTTGTAAATAACTAAAACTAGATATAATGTGTAAGTCATGAATGGCATGCGGGTGAAAATGCACTTGTATATCAGAACCATACATATCCACACGCTGTGCCTGCTGGTATTGATACAAGGGGAAATTATCTACAAACTCACCCGTAGGTTGTGAATAAATAAAATCCTTAATTCTATTGTAAAAAGGAACGACATTCAACTCCACGTGTTTCCCTTTTAAACCGACACTCGCATCAATTTGTTGTGCCTTTTCACTCACGAGATTTACATCACCTAACTCATAACTCAAACTACTATGATGTACACCATCTGCCAATAATTCTGAACTATGGGGAGCTCTAAAACCTGTAGAAAGGTTAAGTCTTAACACCAGTTGTTGCCATTGTTTTGCTATTCCCGCAGAATAATTAAAACTCTGGTAATTTCTATGGATAGCATTACCTCCTCTTGTGGCTAAATTTCTTACATCACCACGCACTCCCATTTGGTAATCCAGACCTTTCAACTGACCTTTCACCAAGGCGAAAAGTCCCAGGTCTTGCTGCGTGGCATCGGGTAAAATACTTTCCTCTGCAGAAGGATTGTTTGTATTGGTTTGATACAACGCTTGTGTACCCACAACCATGTTTATCTTTCTCCAGTTGAAACTATAATTGGCATTTAAGCTGCTTGTATTTAACTGCATACTCAAAGCAGGAATCGTGAATTTCTCTTCAAACTCTTGGAGATGATTTAAGCTTTGTCCCAACTTCACTTTGAACGTAGAGTTCTTGAAGTAAAATGCATTATCAAATAATAGATAGTGGTTGTTGATGACTTGTGCAGGAAGCGCCAAATTTCTCGAAGGTTTATCGCTGATAAAATCTTCATACTCTACCACAGTATCATGTGTGTGCCCAGGTATTCCGTAACGTGCGTTGGAATAATTATAACGCAAATTACCCACCCATTTCTTGGTGTTAAACCCCGTTGAAAATTTAATATTTCTATTGTAAAATCTCGAGTTTTTGATGTAGTTACCTCCAGGTATTTGATAGTCTGCTGCGTTGTTATAATTCGTATAAAGGTTGAACCTCAGTTTTTTTCCGGCATACTTTAACCCCAACTGATTCTTGGTCATCAAGTTATTGCTTTCAAAAGCCGTATTTGTTTTCACCTCCACGGTATTACGCGCAGCATAGTTCTCATCGATGAGATAAATTACTCCTCCCAATGCGTCGGCTCCATATAAAAGTGAGGCTGGACCTTTAATGACTTCTACTGCTCCAATTCCCAATTGATCTATCCCCAAACCGTGATCTCCCCCCCACTGCTGGTTCTCTATTCGCAGACCATTCAGGTACGTCAATACTCTCGACCCCATTAGCCCACGAACCACGGGCTTACTAATACCAACTCCAAGTTTACTTTGATTTACTCCAGGAATTTTGGCCAAGGCGTCTACCAGGTCAACACTTGCAACTTCATTCAATTCACTGATTTCTCTGCGCTCTACCTCCACAATATTGTACTGAGCAACTTCACCCAAGGTACTTTGTATGCTTACCTCATCAAAACTCAAATGCTCTGGTTGTAAGCTGATGTTAATGTTTTGTTGTTCTTGGGGATTTACTTTTACTAATTTCTGACTGTAGCTCGAAGCACTTACACGTAGACTAATCGTTGAAGTTAAGTCTGCCGTAATCGTAAACCGACCTACACTATCAGTAA
>NZ_JBVCPV010000292.1:0-2243 GCF_057456495.1 Lishizhenia sp.
AAGGCAATGGGTGTTAGGTTCATTAGCCTCCATGGTGCAGCCTGTTTATATTGCCGGTCCACGCATCGGGGAAATGCTTTGGTGGGATAAAAAATGGGAGAATGAAAAACGATTTGATTCTTATACGCACTTGCATTATGGTTTTTTAAACGAGGATGTAAAAGGTAGAGTATCGGCACGTTATTTATATGATCCTTTTAAAACGGGACGAATCGGTGCAATGGTGAGCCATGACTATGGCGTTATTCGTTCTAACGATGGAGTGACAAATATGATTTTACGTGAAAACTTTATCGAGAAAACGAGCTTGTCAGTATACCATAACTATGAGTTGTTTAACGGATTGATGTTGAACGTAGAATTTAACTTTACCGAAAGAAGATCGGTAGCAGAGGGAACTAATTTTATCCAGGAATTCGACGAGGTACTCAATAACAAGCCACCTGCGTCCTTTGATACCTACCAGGCTTTTATGAGTAAAATTCATTTGGCTTATACTCCTTTTCAAAAATACATGAGAGAACCGCATAGAAAAGTGATTTTAGGTTCTAGATGGCCTACAGTATACATGTATTGGGAAAAAGGAATTCCTAGTCTGTTTGGCAGCGACGTTAATCATGACTACCTCCTGTTTGGATTACGTCAGAGTTTTAAAATTTCAACTTTTGGAACATCATCGTATCATATTAAATCTGGAAGATTTTTGAACACAAAGGTATTGCGTGAGATTGACTATAAATACCACAGAAGGTCAGACCCGATTTATTTAACCAATCCATTAACCGGATATCAAGATTTGGATACTTCACTTCCCACTTTGAATTGGTATTTTGAATCACACTTTATTCATCATTTTAACGGTGCTCTATTAAACAAGGTGCCATTTATGAAACGTTTGCGTGTAACATCTGTAGGTGGAGGTGGTTACCTATACGTTCCGGAACATAGTTGGACACATTATGAAATGTTTGCGGGTATAGAACGTGTGTTTAAACTGAAGAAACAACGTTTTAGACTTGGGTTGTACTATGTGGTTTCAGATGGAAACCAAATCAATACGCGGAGTACCTTTAGGATAAGTATGAACTTTTTGGATCCTGAGGATATGACTTTTTGGTATTGATGGTTGGGGTGTGGATAGGTGAATTATTATCCTGATTAGTCGCATAGTTGCCAAGTTTAACTTAAAACTCTTTTCATCAAAATTTTAAATTTATTTTGATACCTCAAATTATAATTGAATGAATATTCGAATAAGTATTTCTGTAAATGAAGAAAACTTACACCATGATGTATACCATTTAAATTCCTATTTTCATTTGACATGATATAGTTCAGCCAATTTTTAATCTTTGTTTTAACAGGGAAATGAGGCTCTTTCATCTCTATTTTTTTTTGAGCATTAAAAATCTTTAAACAACGATATCCTGATTTTATGAGTGAGTGTTCAACTGTATTTACATTTTGTTGGATTTTAAGTGGAGCGATTAAATTAATTTCATCCCTACAGTTTGCCGGTGATTTGAAGATAGCAGTTATAGAGTAATTCTGAATAGCTTTTAGCTGTGAAGGGTGACATTTATCCTTCGATAAAAGCGTTAGAAATAGAAAGTACTCTTTGGCCAAGACTTCATCCCCCATGGCCATCCTTATTTTCATACTGAGGTACCAAACTGTTCTGTACCTTTTTATTCCGAGAAGTCTAGATAATTCGAGTATTGAATACGATTTTTTTACATGTGTCATTAAAAATATAGCCTTAAACCAGGCCCTGTAAGGTACTTTAGAGGATTGCATAAGCGTTCCGCTTTTAAGTGAAATTTTTCGACCGCAGGAGCATCTCCAGTAATTATGCTTGGGGCGCCAATTATTTACAGTTTGCTGGCAATTTGGACATTGAATACCAATGCGTTCACGTTGCAGTTTAAGGAAATGAATACATTTTTTTTCGGTTCCGAATCTTCGGAAGAATTCAGTTAGATCCATGATTTTAGAGTTAGGTTGAATTTTAATTTACGAAAGATATTCTTTGTTTCCAAAAAGTAGAGAGGATTGTGGTTTTGGCCAACATGCGACTAATCAGGGTTGTAAGTATGGTTTAAATAAGGTTTATTCACCTCAACATAAAAAATATCAAAATAATTTTATGGAATTCTTAAGACGTTGTCATCTAAAAAGAGAACATTAAAACAATATACCATGAGATTAACAATGATATTCGCTTTTTGCCTTTTAGGATGGAT
>NZ_JBVCPV010000293.1:0-2238 GCF_057456495.1 Lishizhenia sp.
CAGTATGAAGTGCTGTATGGAAGAAAGAAAATGGATGAAATGCTACTTTCTCGTTCTCACTTCCAGAGCTTGGATGTGAAAAATAAAATGAAGTTAAAAAGGGTAGAGACAGAACGTCAAGCTGAGCAGATTGCCTTGCTGGAAAAAGAAAATGCTTTACAAGGTTTACGCTTGTTTTCTGTAGTTTTAATTGCTTTGTTGGGATTGATAGTAGCGCTTTATTTTGTATTGCGTTACAAACGTAAACACGAGGTGGAAAAACTTCAAAAAGACTTGTTGAAAGCCACCGCAGAAAACCAGTCTGAACGCTTAACAGAGACGAGTATAACTTTAGCCCGTAAGAAAGATTTTGCAGAAGATTTAAAGAAAAAAATTGGAGAATTAGAAGGCTTGGCACCCAATGAAAGGTCGTCCATAAAACTGTTTTTAGAAAATGAATTGCAGATGGATAGTTCTTTGTTGGAAATGGAAAAATTGGTCTCTGAGTTAGGGGAGGAGTTTTTTGCCAAATTAAAACGACAACATACTGAGCTAACCAAAAATGATTTAAAGTTGTGTGGTTTGATACGGTTAAAACTTACGACCAAGCAAATATCAATTGTGAAGTCAATTACCCCACAATCCGTTAAGGTTTCAAAGAATAGACTAAGTAAAAAAATGGGCTTGGAAAAAGGAACCATACTTTACGATTACTTAAAGTCTATTTAACACATTGACGACTATCCTTATGAATATTTTTAAGTTCTAGTTTACAAGGAGCGCTTAAGAAGTTTATTTTTGTGGGTATGATAGTTCGATTGTACGCAATATTCCTATTTATAGCTTTTAGTTTTTCCTTGCTTTTTGCCCGCGCCCAAGAAAGTGAAACGACAACCATTCCTGTAAATGAATGGAGTTTAGAAAAATTGTCCGAACATTTCGAGCATACTAAGGATGTTAAGATAGAGGATATCAATCTAGCCTATCAAAGAGCCATGGATGAGGGGGAGCTCATGTATGCGCTAAAATTTCAACTGAACCTAGCCAGTGTTTATTACGATAGAAAAGAATATCAAGCATCTTTAAAGTATGCCTACGAAGCTTTAATGTTAAAAGGGCTGCCTGAATTTAAAGATGATCAAGGAATAGCTACAAGAATTCATTTTCGAATAGCTTTGGCCTTACAAAGCATAGGCGCTTACAAAGAGGCTATCATTCAAAGAAAATTACAGCAGGAAGAATTATACAAGCAAGGGTTAGATCGTAAAGGACACATCTTGGATCATTACATAGGTAACCTTTATTTGGAATTAAATCAATGGGATTCTGCACGTGTGTATTACCAAGAATACCTTAAATTATCTGAGGAGTATTTAGATGAACGAGAAATTGCATTTGGTAAAAACAACATAGGGATAACGTATATTGAAGAAGGTGATTATGAGGCTGCACTCAGGGAGTTTGAAGTTTCCTATGCCTATTATGTGAAAGACACAACCTCTAAAGGACTTTTTATGAAAGCGACGGTTCTAGGAAATATAGGGAATACAAGGTTTTTCTTGGGGCAAAGTGATAGTGCATTAGTGTTATGGCAGGAGGTTTTAGGATTTTGTAGAAAATCGAAAGACAGTGTTTACATTGCTAAGGCTTTGTTAGAGGTGGCTAAATTGAATTTAGATATTAATAATTACCAGCAATCTTTAGTTAATCTGAAAGAGTTTGAAAAGGTAAAGCAATCGAATTCGCAAGAGTGGTCGAAAATTAACTTAACATTTTATAAATGTTTTAGTGATACCTATGAAGCTATGAAGCTTTACGGTAAGGCATTGGAATATAATAAGAAATACATACGACTCTTTGAATCTTTATATGGAAGTGAAGAAATGGAGGAGTTGTATGCTGCTAAATCAAGTTTTCAAAATTTAAAGATTAAAAGTCAATTACATGAGGAGCAATTGCGGGTGCAGGAACAGGAGAAGAATATTAAAGTTCTAGAACAAAAAACCGCGTTAATTAGATTTAGAATTTTGTTGATAGCCTTGTTGGCTCTGTTGGTAGTAATAGTTGCACTTTTCTTTATCTATCGTCTGAAACGTAAAAATGAAGCCCGAACAACAAAGCGGAATCTCCAAAATCTTCGAAAAGCACGAATGGTTCCGGTTTTTTCAGAATTCCTTTTTGCTCCCGGGCGCACTCCAGTAATACTTCGCGTACCCTTTCGACGTCGCTCCCATAGGATACACCAACTTTAACGACTTC
>NZ_JBVCPV010000294.1:0-2216 GCF_057456495.1 Lishizhenia sp.
AGTAAGAAAAACAAAGAGATCAAATCTTTACAGAAAGAAATCAAAACCTTAAAAGATTCAGAAACTATAAACAACCAAGAATGAAGAAGATTTTTACATTACTCTTGTGTCTTATGACACTAACACTTGACGCCCAAGAATTAGATATACCCACCAGTATAACCGTTGATGAACAAATGCAAATGCTAGATGATAAGCAATGCAACTCTTTCATAGTAGGAGTTCAGGGTGATGGTAAGGATATTAAAAAGAAATTTAAAGACTTTTTAGAAGATAGGTATGCTATAGAGGTAAAAGGCTTAGGTAGCAGTTTAAAAGGTGAGGGATTGAACAACTCTAGAATAAGTGATAAGGTGTTTAACCTTTTGTTTAAAATTCAGGAGAACGGAACGAGTAATCTAGTTTCCTTATTTATGAGCTTTAGCAATGGAGATTATGTAAACTCCGAAAAATATGCTTCTGAAGCCAATGTAATCAAAGATTTAATGAAGGATTTTACAAAATCCTATTATGCCGATGTGGTAAATGAAAGGATAGAAGTGAAAACCGAAGAGCTTGAAAAATTGAATAAGCAACGTGCCAAAGATATAGATGAAAAAACAGATTTGGCCAAAGAGATTTCTAAGAACGAAAAGAAAATTGCCAAATACGAAAGTAAGGTTGCGAAAGCACAGCTAAAGATTGAAAAATACCAAGAGAAAATAAAAGATGAGGAGAAGGATATTGCTGACAACGGACAAGAAGTTGAAGAGCTAAAGGCAGATAATAATACTGCAGCAGCAAAGAAAACTGAAGTTGAAACGAAGTTAGAAACCAACAATAAATTGATCGCAGAAAAAAGTGAAGAGCTCAAAGCACTTCAAGCAAAACTCTCTCAATTGCTGAGTTTTTAGAGAAGTTCTTTTTACCTTCGCGGCATGAAGTTAAAAGAGACATTTAAGAAATATCATCCGTATTTCGTGGATGTTTGGCAGTATTTGGTCATCATCATCGTATTTATAATAGCCGCATTTTTTATATTGTAAGGAAGTCGCCCGAGGAACATCTTTTTCGGGCGTTTTTTGTTACATTTATTCCATGATGAAGAACCTCCTACATGTCGCCATAACAGTTGTGTTCGCTACTTGTTTTACAGCGTACGCCCAACTGAATATAGATAGCCTTTCCCATATAAACTATGTGAGTACCCATAATACCTTTTTGAATGATGTTTGGGGGTATACTGATGAATTTAACAATGAATATGCGTTAGTAGGTGCCGAAAACGGGGTAGCTGTTGTTGATGTAACCCAGGCAAATAATCCACAAGAGATATTTTGGACACAAGGGGCTTACAGTGTTTGGAGGGATTTGAAAACTTTTGGTGATTACGCTTATGTTACCACTGAAGCTGAGGCAGGTTTGCTTATCATGGATTTGAGTGGACTCCCCAATAATACACAAATACCAACTTCTTATTTTACGGTAGGCAATGGAATCGATACTCTCGGAACTGCGCACAACTTATGGATAGATGAAAATGGATATTGTTACATTTTTGGTTCTAACATCGGTAACAGAGGGGTGCAGATATACGATCTTAATCCTAATCCGCTACAACCAACTTGGGTAGGCGAGTTCGATCCTTATTATTGTCATGATGGTTTTGTACGTAACGATACGGCGTATTTTGCGCACATTTATGAAGGTTTTTTTACCGTTGTAGATGTAAGTGATAAAGCAAATCCTGTTGTTCTGGGTTCAAAAGATACCCCAACAAACTTTGCACATAACATTTGGCCAAGTGATGATGGTCATACAGTATTTACAACGGATGAAGTTACCAACTCATTCCTTACTGCTTATGACGTATCGGATCCTAGCGCCATAGTAGAGTTAGATAGAATTCAATCTAACCCTGGAACCAACACCGTTCCGCATAACACCCATGTCTTGGATGATTACATCATAACTAGTTATTACGCAGATGGAGTAGTTATACACGATGTCTCAGATCCTGAAAACATGGTTGAGGTTGGGAATTATGATACCTATCCAGGAACCTCAACTTCAACGGTTGGAAACTGGGGAGTGTATCCTTATTTTGCCTCTGGAAATTTGATGGTAACCGATAGAGAATTTGGGTTTTTCATTTTAGGTCCTACCTACACACAGGCGGCGAAACTAGAAGGTGTCACCACCAATGCGTCTACCAATGCACTGTTAGATGATGTTAG
>NZ_JBVCPV010000295.1:0-2204 GCF_057456495.1 Lishizhenia sp.
AAAAGTGTATCATTTGGTAAAACTGGAGGTTCTATAACATAGATAGAAACGACAGTATCGTGTGTACACCCAAAATCATCTGTAGCTTCATACGTATAGCCTGTGTAACCATATTGTGTTGGTAGTACCCAAATAGATGTATCGGGATTCATACTTAATATTGTGGAAGATGGCTGCCAACCTTCACTTACTACACTATTGGTGAAAGTTGGGGCATTAGGGTCTAAGGTTTTGTCAAAAGAAATTCTCCAACTTGTAACATATCCATCGTTAGCTCCCGTTTGAATGTTATCTCTAACGATGAGTTTCCAAGTTCCATCGATCGGACACCCTGCCAATGCTCCAAAACTTTCCTCAGGTTGGTAGGTGTCTTCATCCATCGTCAGTATAGTTGAGTTACTTGGAGCCGTAACAAGGTTACCCGTTTCATTCGGGAAAGTTCCCAAAGCTGCATTCATGTCAAAACAATATCTCCAAGTCGTCCCCTGAACACCGGCAACGGTAGAGGGATCTCCCAAAGCAATTCCGTTAGATAAATATCCTCCGGGTACAAGTCCACCCGAGGCATTACTTGCATTAACCAATGTTAGTTGAGTTCCGTTCGGACATTCTACAACAATTTCAAGGTTGGATAAGTCCGTATGCTCTATATCTAAACAAATCTCATCTATACTCGTGGCATCCACGATAGTGGCACCGTTAAAAGAAGATACTACATTGTCGGCAACATAGTTATTTCCATCGCCATCAGGAATGAGTTGATTTTGTACTTTTTCAAAAAAGGTATTCGTTTCAAAAATACCGTCGGGGTATGTAACAGGCCCGGTACTTATTAAAGCAGAGTCACCTAAACAGATACTATCGTCAATAATGGCTGTAGGAGCAAAAACAGGCACAGTTCCAACGCGTATACTTCCATAATTTTTAATGGATTGTGGGTAGCTGTCTTTGATTTCAAGGTTGATGTAAAATCCACCAACGCCTGGGGGTACAAACCAAACACTGTCATTGTCTTCCAATACCGTTCCATCACTGAGCGTCCAAATGTACTCTACGTTTTCTGGAGTTTGACTGTAACCAAAACCATTGTTTTCTAAGGAATACGGGAAGTTAGGGTTTGCTATAAAAAGAATAGAGTCGTAAACACAAATGTCCATGAAAGTGCCGGTGGTAGAATCAAAAACATCAGGCATTAACCCATTGACGTAAGCTTCCACTGTAGCGTCAAAGGGTTGTGCTGGTGTGGTACAGGCTATATTTCCTTCCCATCCAGTTCCTTCATTTGCGGCATCTGAGCTAAAAAGTAGCGTTAAACATCCACTTGGATTGGCTCCGAAGCTAGCGGTTATACTAAAACCTGTTCCAATATTCGTGTTGTTGTAAGCACCTATTAATGGTGCATTGGCATCTGGCCCATCAAAAATATAAAGGGTATCACTTGGGTCAATATCAAATGGAAATCCATAGGCAGACCCCATTCTTAGCGACACTTTGGTTCCATTAATAAGATCCGGACAAATCGTAACCGTGTCCTGTTCATTGGCAGAATAACCGGCACCCTGGTTTCCAGAATCAATAAAATTAGAACTGGCTTGATTTCCAAAAAGCAAACAGTTCAAGGTTTGGTCATCATCAGCTACCTGTAAAAATTGTCCCCAGGATGTTAGGGAGAAGGTCAACAAGCAGCAAGCTGAGATCAACAGTGTTAGTAATTTCATATACAGTAAGTTTCATTAAGGGGATAGTTGTAAAGATATGATGTAGATTCCCTTATAAAATATACGTATAAAGTCCGCTTTTAGTTTGTTGCACCAAAAGCTTTATATGACCGAAAAAATAATCAATGTTTAGTAATAATTTGTTTTCAATTTCTTATTTGTCGTATTCATTGCGTAAACGGTATTAAAAACGTAAAATAAGACTTTTAATTCTTATGGGAAAAGAATTCTTGTTTTGCTCCATTTCTCTAGGTTGAACGAAGCGAAGCTCTAAAGCTTTTAGCGTGATATTATCAAGTCAACCGCGCTTATTAGAATTCCTTTCCTCGCAGGCATTTTTTATTGTACTATATATAAGGTATAAAATGAATGTAGAATTTAGAGTTAACAATGAGCAATTAGGGTGGGGGTAAGAAGTTAGGTTTGGCTGTTCACCGGGCTATCCGTTTTACTCCGTTGTTGTTTGGCTAGTGGTCTGCGGTCAAG
>NZ_JBVCPV010000296.1:0-2200 GCF_057456495.1 Lishizhenia sp.
CCCAAGCAGCTTTCGGATCACTACTTTCCCAAACTATCTCCCCCCAACGGTTAAAAACTTTAAAGTTAAAACTAGTGAAGTTACATACCTGCTCTACTTTAAATGTATTATTAAACTCATTGCCGTCTGGAGTAAAAGTATTCGGAATAAATAAATTACAATCACAATCCACTAGGTTTACTTCAACAGTATCACCGAACAAACCACAGCCTCCATTGGAAACCACCCAATACACCGCACTCTCTGGAATTACTATACTACTTGTTGATTCTCCAGTACTCCAAGTTAAATTATCTAGATTTACCGGAACGGAAAGAAGCAACTCCTCTTCTTCACAAGCTTCAATTGACTCGGGGAAATTAAAGCTATTATTATTTATGATATTAATATTAAGTGTATCAGTTTTAAAACAATCTCCTATTGAAATAGTGACAAAATACTCCCCTTCACTGTCCACATTGATAATAGAACTCGTACTCGCATCTTGCCACACATAGTTTGCTCCGGTTACATACACATCGAGTGTGAGGGTATCTCCTTCGCATATTACTGTATCTGCACCTAAATCTAGAGAAATATTTATATAACTTATACCAATACTATCTATGAAAGTACCACATTGATTCGTTGAAGTTACAGTGTAAACTCCCGGTTGATTCACTACATAAGTAGATGTCATAGAACTATCTTGCCAAAGATATTGATCAAAATTCCCGCCTGGTGTTAAGGTCAAAGTATTCCCTTCACATAACGTTGTATCTTCTCCTAAATCAAGATTTGATGTCAAAATTGAAACATTGTAAATTAGCAAAGAATCACAACTATTAGGCACACTTACAGTATCTGTAAACAACCCCGAATTGTATATGACTTGATTACTTAAATAAAGTGAATCCCCTTCACACAAATTATAAACAAGAGTGTCCGTAAACCCAATACCGCTGCCTCCAGGTATAAGATTAATTACTGTATCTAAAACAATGGTATTTCCGGAAATTAGATGCGTAGCTTCCACAATGTATTGTGTAAGACTATTGACTGTAGGTGTATAAAAATATATACTATTACAACTCCCCGTAATTGGGCTACCAACAATAACATTATTGGTTGTATCAACCAATTGGTAACTTACGTTTGGTTCGGTATGCTTCAACTCCACAACTGCGGAATCACTGGTACAATTTGTAAATCTATCCACGACTATCTCCAATGGTCTGCATGCTCTGTACACATCGTTAATATCATCATTGCTTAAAGCAGCATCATAAATTCTTACTTCATCAATACTTCCGTTGAATGAATTTATGTATGGAGAAATACTTGAGGTAGCCCCGATTGTTGTTATATAACTTATTGCTGAGGTAAAATTTACCGTAGTGTTATAATCCAAAGTTTGAGAGGTAGTGTATTCCGTACAATTCACGAACATTTTTACAGTTCTGTTCTCCGTATTGTTATTCTCTACTTTAAGTGCTAAAAACAGATAATCATTGTTTGAATAGTTAAATATTGGAGGAGTATATCTGTCACCAGCAGAATATGAAGTACAATTCTGATGAATATTTAATCCATTACTTAACCCCGAAACTGCATAATTATTAAAAGCCCATTCTACGATAGAATTACCTCTGTAGGTTGAGGCACATTGCTGTCGAATTGAAAAAATCCCCATCGCATTTGTTGCATCATTTGTCTTTATCCAGGCTGTTATTGTGAAATCATCATTCAACATGTAATTCGGTGATAATAAAACATAATCATCAACACCGTCGAATTCAAGTGCCTGCCCACATATCCCCGTTGTAAAAGTTGCTCCATTATTTGTTGCGTTCTGTCCGCCAGAACCTAGGTTAGTAAGATCACCTTCAAAGGGGAAGTAACCATACAGATTACTTATTGAGGGAGATGTTAACTCAAATAAATCCAATGGAGTTTGTGCTCTACAAATTGATAAATAACATACCAGGGTTGTGGTGGTTATAAAAATGGTTAATTTCAGTGGTTTCATAAACCAAAAATAGTGGAATTAACTTAAACTTTAAAAATCTTGTTTAACCTTAAGCTTTCTTAAATTTGCCCTAAATGGAGACCTTTAATAACATCTTTACACTTCGCGCCGAGGCTTCTTCTTCCTTGATGGAATTATTAGAGAAAAACACCTTAGGTACGAATGGTGCGAAATACAAGCATTTGGATACAG
>NZ_JBVCPV010000297.1:0-2198 GCF_057456495.1 Lishizhenia sp.
AGAATGTGAGTTGAATATTGAATCCATAACTATGTGTTGAAGGATAAGATAGATCCTCTACACCATACACTTGTTGCGTTCCTTGCATAGCACTTAACTCAGGGTCGACGTGTGGATTTTCGGTAATCGTAAACAAATTTCTGGCAACAAACCCTACCTTAAAACTGTTCAAATTCATTTTCTGTGCCCATGCATCTGGAAACGTGTAAGATAAACTCACTTGTCTTAATTTCAAATAACTGGCATCAAGCAAAGCGCTTTCTTCGTTGGCTCTGTTGTAGAATTGATTGTAATATTCTGCAGCTGAAATCGCCGTTGTATTTTCCTCATAAACCGGGTTCGTCTCAGTTCCTACATTTACAACACCATCCCCCACAATGCCTTCTTCTCTCCCAGCTAAGGTTTCTTCCAAAACACCTGAAGTTGAACCTATGGCTTTTGTTCTTGAAACAATAACACCACCATATCTCCAATCTACCAAGAAATTCATACTGAATCCTTTGTACTTAAATTCATTTCCAATTCCCAACATGAAATCAGGATTGTAGTTCCCTAAGTAACGCAATTCAGCATCTCGAATAGGTAAACCATTGGCATCGTAAATAATCCTACCATCTGGAGATTTCTTAAATCCAGTACCGTACATATCTCCTATTCTACCACCTTCTTGGGCAATATAGTAAACTGAGTTATCTGTACTTGTATAGACTCTTGTATACCCTGTAGTATATTGATCTACACCTTCTGGTAACTCTTCTACATAACTCGCTCCTTTGGTAAAATTGGCAAAAGCTGTCCATTTGAAATCTTTCTTTTTTATAACATCAGCCGTTAACGCAATTTCAATCCCCTTACTTTCAATTACACCACCATTAATGACGCGATTTGTATATCCACTTGCTGCTGAAGCAGGTAAGCTAATAATTTGATCTTTTGCTGTATTTTGATAAGCTGTTACATCTAACCCTATTCTATCTTTCAAGAAGTAAATCTCTAAACCAGCTTCTAATGCATTGATACGCTCTGGTCTCAAATCGGCATTTAACAGAGTAGAAGAATTACTCAACAAAGGATAACTTCCATAGTTTTGATTGAATGCGTATGTATTTCTCAATTGAAATGGGTCTGTATCATTACCTACACTTGAAGAAGATAATCTAAGTTTAGAATAGCTTAACCAATTCGGTAAACTCATCCAGTCGGTTAGCACAAATGCAGCCGATGCTGAATAATAGAAGAAAGAGTTGTTCTCCTTTGGAAGCGTTGAAGAATAATCATTTCGTAAGGTAGCATCCAGGTACAATTTACGCTTGTAATTATAATTGGCCAACGCGTAAACACTGTTAATTTGTTTTTGACCACTGTACTGTGAAGCCTGTAAAGGAATTTTAGAATTCTCAAAATTGTAAATACCCGGCACAGAAAGTTCACCTGCTGTTATACTTTGGTAAGCAATATTCTGAGTAAAGTTATTGGCTCCTACTCCGAGATTCCATTCATCGTGATCTGTGATTTGTCCGGTATAGTTTAATAATGCATCGGTATTGATTTCGCTGTAATTTACTACATCCTCTCTATACGCTCCGTTCTTAAAACGCTGCGTACTAAATGCTCTTTTCGAAGTTCTTACATCATTATAAACATCCGCTCCCGAACGCAGTCTGAAACTTATTTTCTTAGAAATATCATAAGACATTACCGCATTCCCCAAAAGTCTATTCTTGTTAAATCCATTCGTATTTTCGTAAACATTGAAATAAGGATTATCTAACCATTGTGTATTGTAGTTGAATTGCTGAAAGCCTTCTTGTCCGGCTTGCCAATAATCTTGCGTATTACTCAGGTTTACTTGACGTCCCATCCAAAGGAAAGAATACATTAAATTCTCTGAACCATAGCCCAATCCTGGTCTGTGCGTACTGTTAGAATTAATAAAATTGGCATAGGTTCTCAACTTTAACTTTTCACTTAATTGGTAATCTGCCGTAAATGCCAAATTGTTTCTGCGGTAGTCAGAATTTGGAATCGTTCCAGAGTTATCTAATCGGGTATAAGAGAAGCGATAACCTCCATTATCATTTCTACTATTTACAGCAATGTTTTGAGTACTTGTAACACCTGTTCTAAAAAAGCTTTCTACATTATTTGGATGGGCTATAAAAGGTGTTGCTGTGATTGGATTACCTCCTCTTGCTATC
>NZ_JBVCPV010000298.1:0-2154 GCF_057456495.1 Lishizhenia sp.
AGCTATCAAGCCGTGCGCCCTCTTCATCCAGAGCAACCCAGGGTCATAACTGTTCGAGAAGCCGCGAGACTGCAAGGGTTTCCAGACTGGTTCGTCTTTCATCCTACAAAATGGCATAGTTTCAGAATGATTGGTAACAGCGTTTCACCTCTAGTTTCAGAATTTGTCCTCAAAATTATGCACCAGAAGTGTCTATCGAGACTATATGGAGAAAAGGCAAAAGTTTGTCATTTAGCTAAGTAAACGATAAATGAAAATTTGCACAGGGAGCATTTGATGATTGGTCGAAAAATAAAAGTAAAATCAGGAGTAGCTCAAGGATTCATCGAAAAAGTGCTCACTCGAGACATCACAACTATGGCTAGCATATTTGATCTTATTGATAACTCCATTGATGCAGCAAAAGAGCGTATGTTTTCCAATGATATTGGAGCTGTTGAATTTGATGAATATAAAATGCCTAAAAATTACTTTGGGTATGAAATATCAATAGAACTCCATAATAATTACTTTTCCGTTGAAGATAATTGTCTGGGTTTAGATGAAATAACATTGACTGAACACGCTTTTATGGTTGGAGCTGAGTCTGATCATGAATTTGGATTGGGAAAGTTTGGAGTTGGACTAAAGCGCGCATTGTTCAAATTTGGCACTAACTACTCATTTATTACCGACACTGGAACACTAGCGTTTTCGTTGGATTTTGACAACACAACCTTAGGTCATACTAGTGAATTGGAAGCTATTGAAATTGAAACAAGCAAAAAGCCAGGAACAAGGTTTAGAGTTACCAATCTTAGAGAACACGTCAAAATGGAGTTCTCTTCCCAAGCATGGACTCAGAAGTTAAAGAATGAAATATCCGCTAGATATGGAATTTTTATAGGAAAAGGATTTTCAATAAAATTAAAGGTTCAAGACTCTGAGTATGAAAAGCTAGAATCACGATGGCCAAAATTTCATATTAATCACCCTTATATGCCTTCTGAGAAAGTAATCAAACAATTTCAGGATGTAAGCATTTATATTGAGTACGGGTTGCATACAGATTTTAAACTAAACGCGGAGTTTGGAATTAACAACGCCATGTTAAAAGATGGGAATCCTTTTGGATGGTATGTAGTTTGCAATGACCGTGTTATTGAAATTGCGGTACGAGAGGGAGAGGACTATGGTTGGAAGAAAGCATGGCATAATGAATACAACGGCTTTGTAGGGTATATTCGATTTCATTCAAAATCAGTAGGCAGCTTACCTTGGGACTCTACTAAAACAAGAATAGTAACGGATGATTTAATTTTTCTTGGACTAAAAGATACACTTGGTCAAATGGCTTTGAATTATCGGAGACTTAAAAAGTTCGCCTTAAAGAGTACTAAGGAAGCACAACTTAACAAGGAAAGCTTGGAAGCTACTGCAAATGACTCATCTGCTGGAAATAGTAGTATCCCGCCTGCAACCTCAAATAGTATAAGCAACACCCCTAAAGGTGGAATGGAATACACTTCGACGTCAAATAAAAGAGGAAGGAATGATCCCGAAAAGCGCCAGTACATAACCCATGGCGATTACAGAGTTCCTCTTAAAAATAAAAATATGAAGAGAGTCTATCTAGAACTAACTTCATTGAATGTTGAGGATAAAACATTAGCTGTAGCACTACTGGCCAGGGTTTTCTTGGAGAACTTATATATCTCGTACTATGAGCATCGATTTGGTAACCCTCCTTCTCCAAAGCTCCAAACTCACCAAGTTATGGAAAGAATTATTACTGATCTTCAGTCGGATGAAACAGTTGTATTTAGTAAGGATGAGAAGAGGGCTTTAACAGCATTGAATAGTATAAAGTCAAATGAGCATAGTCCGCTATCACCAAAAACACTTGGGGCAAACGCTCATTTAGCCATGTACCCTAAAGCACGTGAGCTAAAAATTGAATGGGATAATATAGACCCAATAGTGGCTTATTTTGCAGAGAAATTGTACGGTTGATTTACAATAACTGGAGCCAAATCAACATCTAAGTTACTTATGCCAACCTCACCAAAACGCTTGCTTCGACACTGCCAGCCACATAATTACCAGCACTGTGGCTGGTAGGGTTATAAGCGGCAGATTGGTAAAGCCTTTATGCTAAAACTGCACCAGTGCCTG
>NZ_JBVCPV010000299.1:0-2111 GCF_057456495.1 Lishizhenia sp.
AGTTTTTGCTTATCTATTACACACCATTGGTGAGTTATGTGCTTCACCAGTTGCATTATCTTTCATTACTAAATTGGCTCCGGTGAAGTACGCTTCTATTATGATGGGTACTTATTTCGCCATGACAGGATTTGGAAATAAACTAGCAGGTTTCTTAGGAGAGTCTGCTTCAGATTTAGGTGAATACACAATCTTCACCGGTATTGCAGTATTCTGTGCGATTTTTGGTTTCTTAATCATTGCTTTGAAAAAGAGATTGAAACAATTAACTCATGGTGCTGAGGATGACGAAGTAGAAATGCATGCGGATGACCAAGAAGTTTTAGATAACAACATTTAATTATAAATACAATGTCAACAGAAAAATCAACAATTTTTGATTCTAAAGTACTAGGGCACCCATCGGGCTTATTTGTACTTTTCTTTACAGAGATGTGGGAGCGTTTTTCATTCTACGGAATGCGAGTGCTTTTGATCAACTTCTTAACCATGGCGGCCATAGGGTACAACCCAGGTTGGGAATGGACAGCTGAAAATGCAGGTGCATTGTTCGGTACTTATGCAATGTTACTTTATGTTACTCCTATTATTGGAGGGATTATTGCCGATAAAATTACAGGGTACAGGGTTGCAGTTGTGATTGGTGCTATTATCATGACGCTAGGTCATGCCGCGATGGCGTTTGAAACGGAATTCTCTCTTTACTTAGGATTGGCATTATTGGTTATTGGTACAGGTTTCTTTAAGCCTACCATGACTTCTATCATTTCTGAGATGTATAAAGATGTTCCTGAGAAAAAGGACGGCGCTTACACTATATTTTACATGGGAGTAAATGCAGGTGCATTCTTCGGTATGTTATTGTGTGGTTACATCGCTGAGAAAGTTGGTTGGTCTTACGGATTTGGTTTAGCAGGTGTGTTCATGTTATTGGGTACTTTACAATTCTGGTTGTCTAAGCCTTTGTTTGGAGAAATTGGTGGTAAACCTAAAAAGTCAACTGAAGCAGATTTAGCACATGCTCCACTAGAAACAGAGGTGATTGATGATCACGCAACAGTTGCTAAAGGAGAAGATGATGCAGAGGATAAACCCAACCCATTTACCTTATTGGATAAAATATTAACGGTTATAAGTGTTTTAATTGGTATCGGTTATGCATTGAATGATCCAATGTCTAAGATTGCTGGTATTGACTTATTTGCCTGGTGTCAGGTTGGAGCATTAGAAGGACAATATGTTGCCGTTTCTTTCGGTTTGTTGGCTTTCTTGATATTAGTAGGAACACGTATTGCACGTTATTCTAGAATTGTTAGAGACAGAATGATAGCCTTTATCATTTTTGCCTTCTTCACAGTATTCTTCTGGATGTCATTTGAACAAGGTGCATCTTCTTTAATTATTGTAGCAAGAGATTATATCCAGCGTGAGTTAATTGGTGGTGCAGCACTTACTTTTAATGTTGTAAACGCTATCTTAACTTTAGTTCCATTAGGAATCATTACATACGTATTGTTCTTGTTAGCGAAGAAAACAGGAAAGAAAATCTTGGGTTCTAACTTGGTGTTAATTGTTTGTTTTGCTGGAGTTTGGGCTGTAGTAGGATGGATGTTAATTAGAGATTTCAACACCGTTGCACACGAAGTTACTTACAAGGCGGAGCAGATTGCTGTGATGGACGAAGAAACAAACACGCAAAAGAAAGACGATAAAGGGGAGTTGGTATTTGAATACAAAACAATTACCGATCAAACCAATGTTGAAGCAATCACGAACCCTATAGTTGAAAAATCTACGGTAATCGGTATTGCCAATAAAACAATTCCAGCTGGAGAAGAATTACACATGATTACAGAAAGTAATGATGGTTCTACTTTCGCATACATAGGGGACAAGAGACTAGAAGAAGCAATTAAAAGAGGAGAAGAGTTAGGTGTAAATAACGGAGTGATTACAACGACCGTTACAGAAGTGAAAGAAGACTGGGTACGTATTCCTGCATCTTGGTTCTCTATCTTAAACTCCTTCTTTATTATTGCGTTTGCATCTATCATTTCTAAATGGTGGGATTCTAAGTACAACCCTTCAGCATCTATGAAGTATGGTTTAGG
>NZ_JBVCPV010000300.1:0-2109 GCF_057456495.1 Lishizhenia sp.
ATCCATGTAGGCATTCAATTCGTCCAATACAACCTCTTTCTCCTTCTCTATTTCCTTTTCTGGAAACACAGAATGAAAAGTTATATCTGCCAACAATTCAGAGGTACGTTTCAAATGTTCAAAAGAGAAAGAACCGTAAATACATATCTCCTCTTTGGCCGTGTAGGCGTTCAACTCACCTCCTACAGAATCTAAGCGCGAAAGGATGTGATAAGTTTTACGCTTTTGCGTTCCCTTAAAAATACAATGCTCTAAAAAGTGTGCTAAACCAACCTCGTTGTCTTTCTCAAATCGAGAACCACCCAATACCGTAACCCCCAAGTGTGCCACTTGTTTATCCGTATGCAGGTATACTACACGCATTCCATTGGAAAGCGTAAAAACCGTTGGTTCTTCTTGTATCATCTATGGATTTTTCCTAAACACCTCCCAGTTTTGAGAAGCATCTTTTTTGTAACAAATTCTATCGTGCAATCTACTGGCTCTTCCTTGCCAAAACTCAAAACGCTCTGGCTTAATCAAGTAACCACCCCAGTGCTCTGGTCGCGGTACTTCATTCGGGAATTTTGCTTCGTATTCAACTGTTCTTTCCTCCAAAGTTTGGCGACTATCTAGCTCCTCACTTTGATGACTTGCCCAAGCTCCAATCTTACTTCCTCGTGGACGAGAATTAAAGTAAGCATCGCTAATCGCTGGATCTGCCTTTTGGCATGTTCCCTCAATACGAATTTGACGCTCCAATCCTGGCCAAAACAACAAACCAGCAACAACGCCCGTTTCCGCTATTTCTCTTCCCTTTTGAGAATTGTAATTGGTGTAGAATATAAAACCTTCTTCGGTAATATCCTTCAAATAAAGAATACGCGAACTCGGTTTCCCTTCTTTATTTACCGTTGTAAGATGCAAGGCATTGGCTTCAGGTTGCTCGCTTTTAAAAGCATGCTCGTACCATTCCTTAAATAAATCAAAAGGGTCGCTGGGCACATTATCGCTCAACTTCCCTTTATCAAAATCTTTATGATCGTTCTTTATTTTAGAAATAAAGTCTATCCCCATTTTACTCGCTTTCGTCAGTAAATGTGCTTTCTTCTACCGTCTCCTCTACTTCTTCTTCATCATCTCCAGAAGCTGTAAACACAGGAGGGTTTCTAGATTCGTTGTACTCTTCCTTTTCCTCTTCTGTCATTTCTCTTCTATCCAACTCCTTATCTAAATCTGGGTTGAAAGGGAAAATGTCAATAATAGGAGAAACTGCAATGGCTGGAATTTCGAAACTTACCAACATTGACTCTAAGCTCTCCTCTATTCTTTCGAAAGCTTCCTTCACATTGGCAGCAGTTACTAAGAAGTTGTTAGAAACCTTTTTCTCTTTTCCAGAATCTGCATCAACAGAAACGTAAGTCACCTTACACTTGTACCAGTAATCAGCATCCTCGTAGTGGAAAATATCAGCATAATCCGTCTTAGAAATTCCCGTTACCAAAAACTCCCCACGAATTTGCTCTCCTAACTCTTCGTAAATTCTTGCTTCAGCATCTGTAAAAGATACCGCGTCTAACAAATAAGGCTCGGTAACGCGCTTTAACGTTCCATCCTCCATTTGCTTTGTATATTTAACCTTTACGGTGTACCAACTGTTCATAAATCAAAATTTCTTAGAAGCACAAATGTAAGCATTCAACTTCAAAATGTTAAAGGTATTTTATGGGAAAGTTATAAGAGAAAAGGGATTCGTCAATAGTGCTACTTTTCCCGAAACCGCTTTTTGAATTTTACACCCTGGTTTTTGAATAAATATTGAGTTATACGTTTGCTGAATATCTTTTATTTAAGAGAGGTTTTTTAAGATTACCGAGCGAAGTCGAGAGATGATTTTTGAATTCATTGGGCCAAATTCCACCACCCTGTGGGATGGTAAAACCAAGCTATACGCTGTACAAACTACCCTACTCGGCTATTACACTAAGGGCTTTTGTGGCTCTCGCTGTCGCCCCAACACCTCAAGTTCATCACGCCAGTAGCTCAGCCCGTGCCGCTGCTATCCTTTTGGGAAGATTAAAACTCTAAGTCAACTCGACTATTTACCCTAAAGGGCTCAACCTCTCCAGC
>NZ_JBVCPV010000301.1:0-2059 GCF_057456495.1 Lishizhenia sp.
GAAAGTAAGTTTAGCTTGGGTGTAAATGTTTTTCCAAATTTTTCAATGGGTATATTGAGTTATGATGAAAGTAGCTCTTCTGCAGGTGAGCTTTTTAAAAATATTGAAACTTGGAAACCATCGGCTAGTACTTCTATTTTAGTAGAATACACACTTAAACATAACGCTTTTCTAGGCTTCGGACTAGGTTACCAGAATAACGGTGAACAAACAAAAAAACAAGCTTTAATTTTCAGCATCAATCCTACAACAGGTGAACCCGTTTATGACCCTTATCAACCCAGTCATGCCAAGTCTATATACAATCATCATAATTTAGAAATCCCTATCTATTACAGACACTTATTCAACAATAGGTTTTACGGTGTATTTGGATTAAGTGGAATTGTAAACATATCCAATACCCGAACAAGCGTTTTGTATTATCCAGAAAAAGCAACAGAAAGAAACACTAAAAATGACAACTCAACTGAGTTCAGAAAGATCAATTTATCCACCAACATAGGGCTTGGTTTTGATGTGATTCAAAAAGAAAATTTCAGCTTTTACATCCAACCCAATGCACAATTCGGAATATTAGGGTTAGCAAAATCAACCCCAATTAATCGAAACATGTTATCGATTGGTATTTCAACAGGGATAAGACTATAAAATTTTTTCAATTCCAAAACATTCATCATGTTCTTACCCCAAATACCTTTGGAAACGTGTATCCAAAAGTATTTAACGCTATACGTGAAATCCAATAAAATCAAGGCTTAGACATAAATGTCGTAAACATGTCGCATTAAAACCGTTAGAAATTACGTGGAAATCTAACTATAATTGCACCCTCAATTTAAACGTATAACCATGAGCCAAATCGGAAATAAAATCAAAAGCCTTAGAAAGCTAAAAGGATACTCACAAGAAGAACTAGCAGAAGCTGCTCAAGTTAATCTACGCACGATACAACGCATAGAAAACAACAGCAACAATCCACGAGGTAAAACTTTGCAATTAATATGTGAAGCGCTTGAAACGAACACTGAAGAAATCATGAGTTACGGTAAAGAAAAGGACCTAAATTATTTAAGCCTTGTCCATCTTTCTGTGCTTTCTTTTTTTGTTGTCCCTTTGGGAAATATAATTCTTCCACTCATATTATGGGTAAGTAAAAAAGACAAAATTGAAGGACTTGATAGCTTAGGAAAAAACATACTCAACTTCCAAATCGTTTGGACCACGCTGTGTGTACTTTGCATGGTACTCATCATCTTCTACCCTACCTATTTTGACTATGCATTTGCGTTCTTAAGCATCATAACGATAATAAACTTTATACTCCCCCTGATCTTTGCGATTAAAACAAATAAAGAAAAGAACAAAAATAGATACCCTAATCTACTGCGTATTCTTCGATAAGCGCAGTAGATAGCATTCCCCGAGTCACCTTTTAAAATCGAAATGGAGACATGCACTCCTACCTTTCATCCCAGAAATCAAATCACTTATCATATAAATAACCTAAAACACTCATAATCACCTACCCTAAATTCGCGTATGTAATATTTTTTAACTATACTGGCTTTAGGAAAAATAAAACCATCTGTTGTCGTGGTGCAATTTCTGCAAAAGACAATCAAAAACTATTTACGAAAATGCAGAGCCTTTCAAGTCAATTGAAAAAGGCTTTTGACGCCTATTTTGAAGCGCCTATAGAAGCCTGGGAGGAATTCGCTGAACTGTGCGAAACCTCTATTCATAAAAAAGATGAAACCCTTAAGAAACAAGGGAGTTCAGAAAAATATTTTTACTTCATAGAAAAAGGAAGTGTTGGAGTTTTCTTGTGGAAAGAAAACAATTTTGTCTGCTTGGATTTTGCCTTTGACGGACAATTTTGTTGCGATTATATGTCAGTAATTACCCAAGCCCCCAACGAATTAGAAGTTGTGACTTTGGAAACAACCAAACTACATAGAATTAGTGTTGAAAATCTCAGAAAATTAGGAAACAAATCCCTTGGTCAAGTTCTCATGCGGATTTCGGCGGAATCTTCTTTTGTGGAAAAACAGCAACA
>NZ_JBVCPV010000302.1:0-2055 GCF_057456495.1 Lishizhenia sp.
CAACAAATCATCTGTTTTTTGCAAAGCAATTTGACTGATCATGGTATTTGAAAGCACATAAGCAGAAAATTCTTTTCCATACTTTTCTGCAATAGCTTCCTTGATTGGACCAAAGAAATTTGTCTTTTGTTCATCCACAATGGCACGTAGCTCTTTACTTTTTGCTCTTTCTTCTGGACTCAAAGGAGGGATGGCAGGTTTACTTTTCGAAATTTGCTTTTTATGAGCCAGCTCAAAAAGTTCTTCCATTCTTCGCTCTAGATCTTTTTGGCAAGTAGGCGTTTGTATTTTTCTGTAGACACCTTTAAATTTCATAAAATCTTCTACATACTTTTTACCAAGCGCCAAATCCCAAATCAAATCTTTGTGCATTACTTGGTAGCTGGGCTTATTCACTTCTTTGGCCAATTTCTCTCGCCAAATGAGAAGACCTTCTACAATAAACCACTCAAAAGCGTTGAGCATTTTCTTGTCTTTCATTTTGACATTAATCTCCTCGCTGTTATCTACGTATTCGGCCGTATCAAACAAAGCATTTTCTTGAGCAATCCAATCCAAACGGCCCAATTCCTCAGCTTTACGCATTAAAGCGTCTTTCAATTCAAATAGAAACAACACATCGTCTGCGGCGTATTTAATCTGCTCCTCGCTTAATGGGCGTTTAAACCAGTTACTCTTTTGTAACTTTTTATCCGTCTCCATACCCAGAACCTCAGCTAACATATTAGACAAGGAAGATGGAGGATAATTCAACAAACTTCGCACGATGGCTAAGTCCAAAATATTTTGTGCTTTACAACCCAAATGGTGTAAAAGACGTATGTCTTCTCCAAAAGCAAAAACCAATTTTTCAACTTCTGGATTTTTGAACACCTCAAAGAGTTCTTCCAAGTTTATTCCTTTTGCCAAAGGATCTATTAAATAACAATTCTTCTGATCGTAAATCTGAATTAAACACAGGTTAAATCCATAGCGGTAATGATTTTTATCGAATTCTAAATCTACAGCTATGCTTTTTTCGTTACAAATGGCTTGTACACATTGGTCAAGCTCCTCTTGTTTGGTAATGTATTGTATTTGCACGCGCTAAAATTACGTTTTTGCAAGAAATTGAAGGCACACAAAAGCGACTATCTCTTATTCTTTTACAAAACGCTTCGTCACCCAATCTCCTGTTTCCAATTTCAATTGCAGGAAATACACACCTGTTTGAAGCGCTTCCACGTTGATTGTTTGATAAACTCCTATTTCTGAGCGTTGTTCTTGTCCTAATGCATTTAAAATGCGTAATTCAAGAATTTTGTAGTCGGTGCTATACTGTAGTGAATTTGAGACAGGGTTTGGATAGAGACTTACACTAGCATTGAGCGTTTCCTCATCCACTGCAGAAAGGTAATACACACAGTGATCATCCAAATTCATCTCCCTGTTACTTACCATAAATTGGCCGGTTGTTGTTGATAAGCTAAAACTGTTGTTTGAAAACGAACTAGGAGTTGAATAAAATAAGGCGTCACTTACAGCGTAGGGCTGATCATCAGAGTAACAATTCGTTAAAACATCAGACGTAAACAAAGTATCGTGTTTAACAACCGCCAATTGAGGCTCTAATACTTCATTTGACTTTATTCCATAATACGGTCCTCTTTGAACGTATCTAATCGTTGTATCTTTCATAACTAACAGTCCAGTTGCTGCTCCAAAATCTATATGTTCTGCAACAATTTGCATTTCATTGTTAAGCTCCAGTGTAAAACCCATTCCGTAAGTCATTAAAAGGCTCGAATCCAAATAATTTACCATTCTGTAGTTTTCCTCTGACCATAACCATGTATTGTTAGAGAGCCAATATTGAAGTATTTTTAAGGATAAATCAGATCTATTCATGGTCATTAGCAACAAATTATGAGTTGGTCCGGCTAAAAGGAATATACTATCTTGAAAGAAACAAACTTGTCTTGGATCCGTTACATTATCCATTTCAACCGCCCTTTGTTTTACACCTAGTGTATCCATTTCAACCAATCTACTTCCTGTATTCAAACTTTGAAAGGA
>NZ_JBVCPV010000303.1:0-2049 GCF_057456495.1 Lishizhenia sp.
CATCAAATATTTCAACGTCATCTAACAATAAGTCATTGTAGTATGCGTAGTTTGTATTTTGACCAACCTCTCCTCTAAATCTAAATTTGATAAAGTTTGTGTTGTACACATAAGCAGTTAGGTCATAGTAATAATCTGTCCAGTTTGCTCCATTTTCTCCCTGAACTAAATCTACCAATACCCATGCAGATCCATCCCAAGCTTCAATGTTCAACTCGTTGTGTTGAGCTAAATTAGCAAAGTTATTCACACAGTGAGAAATGTGGTAAAACCTAAGCGTTGGTGTTGTAATCCCAGTTACATCGATTTCTGGAGATTCTAACACAACATTTACGTCCGTTGGTGAAGAGAAATCGATAAAAGCAAAATCATCTCCAACAGCACCGTTCGTGTGGTCAGCAGTTCCTTGAACTTCATAACCTGGATTGTAAGAAGAAGGGTTGAAATCCCAACCATCTCCTGCTGTGTAAGAGGTATTCCAACACGCTGGTGCGGAAGTACCGGTAAATGTCTCAATGAAAGGAGCCGAAATCGGACTACATTGAGCACGCAAACCTGCAACAGCCATTAAGCCGGCAGATAGCGCAAGTAATTGTTTTTTCATAGTTTATAGTTTTGAGTATACACGTAATAAGGCGCGCAATTTAATACTTTTTTAACAGAAAGAAGAATTTTAACACCGGGATTTCTTATTACTGTACACAAATAACAAATTAACCGCACATCTTTAAAGAATTCACAAGACATAAAAAAAACGGGCGAATCCTGAGGATTCACCCGTTTTAATTATTAAAGTTTAAATCGTCTTATTGAACGACTATTCTGTATGTATTTTTGATAGAACCATTGTACAATTCAACCAAGTATACTCCTGTTGTTAAATCAGATACGTTTACTTGAACTGAACTTCCAGCAGCTAATTTATCATTAGATGCTTTTACAATTCTTCCATTAACATCAATAACACTTACTGATAACGCATCGTGCTCACCAGCAGAAACAATGTTCAACACATCACTTGTTGGGTTAGGATATACTGAAATACCTTCTATCTCAACATTTTCTACTGATAACCAATCACAAGAAGGGTTAACAATCACCACTACCAATGCAGTGTCATCTGGACAAACTCCATTTCCAGCTACGTAATCATAGTTAAACTGTCCTGGAATAGTTCCTGCAGAAGGAATATCACTTGTTACAGCATTATCTTGAGGATCATACCAAACACCACCTAAATCAATGTTACCCGTTAAACCGTAGAATAAGTTCGTTGGTTCGTTTTTACAAACATTGATACTTCCATCAATACCCGCACTAGATGGAGGGTAAATCTCTACTTGACCAACGATAGAATCAAAAGAACATCCTAATTCAACTCTGTATTCGAAATCGTAAACTTGAGATGCTAAAACAGTTGTAGCAAAGTCATTTGCAGAAACCATTTGAGATGTGTTTGATAAATCATACCAAGTTCCGTATTGCGTATCGTAGTTTGAGATAGCGTTGAATAAATCAACTGTATCTCCAATACAAGCATCAATAACTCCTGTTAACGAACCAGCATTGAAATCTAATTCCGTTAAGGCAATTGAGTAAGTACCTGCTGAAGTCCAAGAGGATTGAGAAGAATGTAACAAGTAGTACGTTTGACCTGGTGTTAATCCACAAACTACCCATTCTGGAGCCGCAGTAGACCCAAATAAAACTCCATTATCGTTTGCTCCAATTAAGTTATATTGACTATAATCTCCACAATTCGATGTTTCGTAAACGGCCATTTTAGATGAGTAATTTACATCAGTTCCAGAAATCATTACATCTCCTGAAGCTGGTGCTGTAAATGTATACCATGTACTTCTATAAATTGTTGACTGACCCCATCCTTGCGTACTATTGTAACCATCCGCTGGTGGTGCAATTGACTGCACACCTGCATCTAATTGTGCACCGTTGTTGTACAGCAAGTATGGTGTACCATCTACTTGTAATTCTTGTGCGTAACAAGATGAATCATTATCCAAGAATGCTAAGAAGTTTACCGGACCA
>NZ_JBVCPV010000304.1:0-2026 GCF_057456495.1 Lishizhenia sp.
ATAATTAACCATAGAAGTGATGATTTTGTTGAACTATACACTGATGTAATCGATAAAACTCAACAAGTTTTTCAAACCAAAAATGATATTGTAGCATTATCTGCCTCAGGAACAGGAGCGGTAGAAGCTGGCGTTATAAATCTCATAAAAAAAGGAGATAAAGTCATTATTCCAGTTAATGGTGAATTTAGTAACAGGCTATCTCAGTTAATAGCAGGTCAAGGTGCTGAGGTAATAAAACTTGAAACTCCTCCAGGGCAAAATGCCACCTTTGATCAAGTAAAGGAAGCATTTGATAATAACAAGGATGTTAAAGCATTCTATGTAGTACATAATGAAACTTCTACTGGTACAATGGTAAATTACCTTGACAAGGTATCCGATTTAATATCACGAAATGACTCATACTTTGTTGTAGATTCTGTATCCTTGCTTGGTGGAGCTGAATTACCAGTTGACAAATGGAATATTGATGTTTGTATGACAGGTGCGCAAAAAGCAATTGCTGCACCCCCTGGAATATCCCCTATCTCAATTAGTCCACGAGCCAAAAAATACATGATTGAAAATCCTCCATCTACTATGTACTTCAATTTAGCACGCTACTTCAAATATTATGAAGAATCAAAACATACTCCCTTTACACCAGCATTACCTCTCCTTTATGCATATAGAGAAGCATTAGCAATAATGCTAGAAGAAGGATTAGAAGCAGTTTACAAACGACATAAGGTTTGCTCGGATGCCCTATATTCAGGATTAAGTGCAATCGGTCTTACTCCTTTTGCTAAAGAAGAGGATCGTTCAATATCTATTGTTGCTCTAAATTACCTTGAGGGTTTACAAGACAAAATATTTAGAGATACGTTGGCAAAAAAATTCAAAGTTTTAGTTGCTGGCGGTTTTGGAGATCTAAAGGGGAAAGTATTCAGAGTAGGTTGTATGGGAGAAGTTAGTCAATACCATGTTATGAGGACAATCTCGGCTATTTCATCAACTCTTGCAATGATGGGATATGAAACTGATGCACAAGCCGGTCTAAACACTGCAGAAGAAAAACTCAAAACTCTCTAATCGATGTTAATAACAAGAACGGAATATTTCCTGTTCACAGGTTTGAATTATAGCCAATAATGGAGAATTTTTCAAATTAATGACAGGCAATTGTAACATCAACCCAGAATAGTTGTCAAAAGATTATCAAGTTCAAAGGGCTTTTTCACAATTCCATTTACTCCATCTCTTCTTAACAAATTCTTTACCTGTACTTCAGGTAGATTTGCACCTGTAAATATGAACACATTTTGATCCTTAAGTGTGTCTTCTCCTGCTAAAATTTCTATGATTCCAATTCCCCCTATCACAGGCATCATAACATCCAGTAAAATTACACCAAACTTTTCCTGTCTAATAAGATGTAGTCCTTCAATCGGATCATTTGCAGTTGTAATCTCGAACCCCTTTGCATTGAAGAATTTGGATAACATTGTAGTGGTTTGTTCGTTGTCATCAATTACAAGAATTTTCATATGCTGACCAATTGCTTTTACAGTTTTTGCCTGTTGCCTGGTTTGGTTATTATCAACTTTTGTTTCCATAAGGATTTGATCCATCATATAAATAATAAATAATTCTATATTAGAAATAGTCAGTTAAAATCCAAACCACACGTAATAATTAATTTTTACAAAATACAGTTTTGTGTGATCAGGTTGTCTGTTCAATTCAAAAAAACTAATTTATTTAAATTAAAAAAATTTGCATTTTGTAATGAGCAAACAAGTTTCGGTGAAAATTGATGATGATGTGAACAAGCATATTCAAAAGGTTCAACTAGAATTCAAAAAAGAATATGGTGAATCACTTAGTTTTTCAGTTGTACTAAATGAAATTATTAGAAATTTAATAAGGTAAAAATGCCTTGTAAAGGAATTTGCTCGGATTTTGCTGTTAAGATCTCTAGATTAAAGGGAGGATTATACGAAACAGGGTACAAGCGATGTACAGGTTGTGATATTTTTATTAA
>NZ_JBVCPV010000305.1:0-1980 GCF_057456495.1 Lishizhenia sp.
TCGGTGCGAATGTTTTTAGCCGTGCCCTTACTACTTGGTTTAGCCTTGTATTGGATAAACCCTCAACTTAAAAACTTAACCACTTGGAATTGGGCAATCATTGTACTCGTTCTTTTTATAGGAATAAGAAAAATTTCGACCTATTCTTCTTGTATAGATAAACAAACTGAAACCACCAATTTTGGTCCTATTGCCATTAAAAACCTGGATGAATTAACCCAAAAGTGCGATGAACTCAAAGAGCTTACAAAAACATATAATGTTGATTTAGTTGTTTTTATTGCAGATTGGAGGTATGGTGTTGCGGAAATTGGACATTATAATTACGCTTGTCCCGTGCTTCAAGAAAACACCATGAATACCGTTATGAACGTTTACGAGCGCAGAACCTGGATTTTTAATAATGAAAAAAATAAAGTACGAAAGAACCTATTACTCTACAATCCGAATTTAAAGAATATCGAAGAAATTAAACAGAAAATGGATTGTACTATAATTCAAAAATCTCCTCATCTTTTGCTAATTGAAAACAATGATAAAACTTTAATGGAACTTTCTAAAACCTTCGATTTCCCTTATAAACGACATACGTATTAGGTTTTAGTATTTTGTATTCCATTCAACATAAAAGATTAATCACTTATTGACGAGATATCATCAGTTTTTCAGATTAAATTTGCCAGCATGAACCAAAGCTTCCAAATCAAAACCCTCAGTTTAACATTTCAGCTCGCCCTTGTTGCTTTAACACTCGCTACCTTTCCATGGATTACAAAAAAAGAATTTTCGAGTTTGTATTTATTGTGGTTATTTATCGGACTAACAAGCCTACTGGAATACATCCTCTATAAAAAACACAAGTATATCCAAATAAACGAATCACAGATCCAGATCTTCCATAGTGTTTGGAAGGGTAAACAAAGAATTGAAAGACGGCGTATCAAAGCACTAGATAGTACGTCAAGAAAGTATTGTATCCATTTGTTAGATGGAAAAAAAGTGAAAATTAGAAAAAGTCTTATTCATGAGGACGACCACTTTAAATTAGAATTGGCGTTGAAAAGTTTTATGAGTGAAGCCTAACTTTAGTTGAACCGTTCATTAGATCATTGATGAAATTTCTTTAACTTGTTGAGAATTAAAAACGAATCTATTGATACAAGAATTAAACAAATGGTTTGCCGAATATCCTATTCTTACTAGCATAGGAAAGTACTTGGTTTGGCTCGCATTGATTTTTACTATAATTTCTTGGGTCAGGAGGGTTATCAAGAAACGACTTCCGGACAATACACTAAGGTATAAGTCACAAAAAGGAATAGAAATCATTGGTTATCTCTTTGCTGTTCTTATCACGGTAACTTATTTCACAGGTAGTATCAAAGACTTTGGACTTGCCATTGGTTTGTTAACGGCAGGAATAACAATAACCTTACAGGAATTAATCTTAAGTATTACAGGTTCCTTTTACATCTTTTTTGTACGCGTTTACCAACCAGGCGATAGAATTGAAATTAATGGAATAAAAGGTGATGTAATAGATATTGATAGCATATACACCACCATGATGGAAATAGGTCAATGGGTATCTAGCGATAATTATAGTGGCCGAATCGTGAAGTTGAGTAACGCCTTTGTTTTCAAAGGACCAGTTTACAATTACTCACAAGACTTTCCTTTTGTTTGGGATGAATTCAATATACCAATACGATATGGATCTGATATTGAACTCGCTAAAAACATTGTAATATCAGTAGCTCAAGAACAGCTTTCTGAATATGTGAATGCCTCTATTGCTGATTGGAAAAAAGTGGTAGACAAATACTATATAGAAGACGCGCAGGTAGATCCTACCCTAGCTATTTCAATGACAGATAACTGGATTCAGTTCAACCTAAGGTATATTGTGAATTACAAGAAAAGAAGATACACTAAGCACTTACTCCATGAAGAGATCAATAAAAGAATACAAGAGAGTAA
>NZ_JBVCPV010000306.1:0-1969 GCF_057456495.1 Lishizhenia sp.
CCTATGTGAAGTATACTACTGCCTATTTGCACGACAAACAAGAATTAAATGAAAAAGCGCTATTAGACCTTGAGAAAAAATACGATTTTGAAAAACAAAAAGTAATTACTGAACAGGAGCATCATAAAGCAGAAATTGCGCAAGCAGAGGCTGAAAAAATAAGTTTTCAACTGAAGGCGCTCTTTATCTTCTTACTTACCTTTTTAGTGCTTATCTTTTTTATACTTCGCTTACTTTTAAAGAATAAGAAGGCCAGAAAATCATTACAAAAATCTAACGACCGGCTCGAAGAAAGTTTACAACAGAAAGACCTCTTGTTTAAAGAACTACATCACCGTGTAAAAAACAACCTTACCCTTTTGCAAAGCTTGCTTTACCTTAGAGCTTCTACCTCTAACAATCTACAAGTAAAAACTGCATTAAAAGAGTGTGAGCATCGCATACACTCTATGGCAGCAGTGCATCAGAAGCTCTATAATTTAGAAAATGTATCTTCGGTAAACCTCAAAGAGTATTGTAACCAGCTTATTTCTGATTTAAGAACAACTGTTACGATGGACCAAAGGAAAGTGAATATTAATCTTTCCATGAAGGACATCTCCTTAAACATCTCAAAAGCAACACAAATTGGACTTATTTTTAACGAACTCTTTATCAACTCTTTTAAACATGCTACCCCAAAGGGAGAGACACTTGAAATTGGTATAGACATCCATCATGAAAAACAAACACTCATCCTCAACTACCACGATAATGGTCAAGGCTTTTCCCAAGACATTACAAAAAAAGCAGAAGGATTCGGTTTTAAACTCATACGCATACTCTCTCAACAACTCAAAGCATCTTATTCATATAACAATACCAACCATCGTTCACTATTCACCTTTACGATAAAAGAATGAATAAACAGCTCAACATATTAATTGTAGAAGACGAACTACTCATAGGTGAAATGCTCAAAGAAATGCTTCATAACCAACATTACAATGTGGTAGGTATTGCATCTTCGTATATTGAAGGAAAAATACTTTTAGAAGAGCATCCTGAAACCAATATAGTAATTACGGATATTAATTTAAACAACGATCAATCCGGGTTAGAAATGGGGCAATTAATCAACACCCATTATCACATTCCATTTATTTACCTCACCTCTTATTCAGACCCTAAAACATTAGAGCTTGCTGCGGCTACTCAACCTTTTGGTTACATGATAAAACCCTTTAAAGAAGAAGAAATTGCAGCCACTTTGATGATGATAAAATCGCGCATGAACCTAACGCCCGATTTAATCACTTTTAAACATGGAATTGATACTGTAAAATTACAAATCAACGACATCCGTTATTTACAATCTGAAGGCAACTATATTTTGGTATTTACCCAAGAAAAAAAGTATCTACTAAGAACAGCCCTGGAAAGCTTTTTACAAGAAATCAACAGTTCTTTGTTACGCAGAACACATCGATCTTTTGCCGTAAACTTAAATCATATAATAAGCATCAAAAGTCAGGAAATAAAACTCACAGATAAGAAAATTCCTTTATCAAGAAAATACAAAAAAGAAATCCACGACCTGTTTATATCTCAACAGTAAGTTAAATACATACAAAAAAAGGTAGTTCTTAACAAGAAATTCAAATTCATATTCGGCAGTCATATTTTAGTAATGAAATATTAATTTTTATTACTGCACACTTATGAAAAAAAGACGCTTGATTTTTCTAGCTCTTGTTTGCCTTTTTAACCTTTCGAGTATAGCGCAAACTGTTTCTAATTCTGTTACTGCAAAACAAGCTGTTTTAACACCATTACAAACCAAAACTTCTACCGCTAATTTTAGTAAATCCCTTCTGGCCATTTGGGGAACGGGTGCAACAGTTGGAAATACTGATGGACAATTTCAAAACGCAAGCATTAACGTAGGAAGTTATCCCTATGCAGCAACGGGGTGGACCACACAATCATC
>NZ_JBVCPV010000307.1:0-1967 GCF_057456495.1 Lishizhenia sp.
CCTGAAATTGCTTTACCTAAAATTAAGATATCTGGCTCGTTGTAAGTAGCTTGCTTTTCACATGTAGATCCACAAGTACAATCTCCACAAACCTCTAATAAACTTCCTGTACGAGCAATACCTGTCTGTACTTCATCAGCGATGAACAAAGCATTGTTTTCTTTACAAAGTTCTCTTGCTTTTGTTAGATAACCTTCAGATGGAACATAAACCCCAGCCTCACCTTGAATAGGCTCCACTAAAAGTCCTGCAACATTTGGCTCCTTTAATGCAGCTTCTAATGCTTCAACATCATCGTAAGGAATACGAATGAAACCTGGTGTGTAAGGACCAAAATTGTCACTCGCTACTGGATCGTTTGAAAAAGAAATAATAGTTGTAGTTCTTCCGTGGAAGTTGTTTTCACAAACAATGATTTTTGCTTCATTCTCAGCGATACCTTTTTTCTCATAAGCCCACTTTCTAGTAATCTTAATCGCCGTCTCCACAGCCTCTGCACCAGAGTTCATTGGCAATACTTTGTCAAAACCAAAGTACTCAGTAACATATTTTTCAAATGGACCTAAGGCGTCGTTATAAAATGCTCTTGACGTTAACGCTAATGTTTGCGCCTGATCTGTCATCGCCTTTACAATCTTTGGGTGACAGTGACCTTGGTTAACTGCAGAATAAGCAGATAAGAAATCAAAGTATTTTTTTCCTTCTACATCCCAAACGTAAACTCCTTCTCCTTTTGCCAAAACTACTGGTAGTGGGTGGTAGTTATGCGCTCCGTGTTTGTCTTCTAATTGGATTAATTCCTCTGATGTTAACTTCTCCATTGTTGTGTTCATTTCTATTTCTTTTTAATCTTCTTCCTCATAAAGTAAGGAAGAAAAAATTCCTAAACCTCCCTATTTTACTCAGAAAATCGGGAATTCAAAAGTAATCATTTTTTTTGGCTTCTCTAAATGTTAACGGATAAGAGTCCTTTTCCATTTATCGTCTATTCATCTACATTCATCGAGACCAAAAATCAGTAATTCCGGTTAACCTTTCATTCATCTAGAAATTCTAGTCATTCGTCAAAATACTATGTATACATCACAATACAGGTATTAATTTTGACATGTATTTTACAATGCGCACAGAGCATTTAAAAATGCTAAACAACAGTAAATGAAAAGACTAATATTTATATTAATATTCTTACCCAACTTACTAGCTGCACAGAGCTCGTGCCCCGGTACTATTACCGATGGAGCGAACAACACCTGTAACGGATCTAGTAATTGTTCTGAAGTATTAGTTTTGAATATGAACCTTGACACTATTTTATCTGTGTATGGCGGTGACTCAACTTTACTTTGCAACACCCCAGGTAATAGTGGTGTAAACTGCGCATCAAATGCCCTAGAGTTTTCTAATTATTATTTATACGATCCTGCAAATCCTAATGGAAACAGTAATAACAATAATAACAATGGAGGCAATGGTGGAAGTGGCGGTTCTGTAGGTTGTTTATACAACGGTGGAGGTGAGTATATAGGTGTTCTTTTCGTTGCACTTACTGATTTCAATGCAGAGATCAATACCACCAACAATACTGTAGAACTTAATTGGGTAACAGCTGCCGAAAAAGACAACGATTACTTTACTTTAAAAAAGTCTACTGACGGGGTTAACTGGATTACCATTGCTAATATTGCGGGAGCGGGAAACTCTGACGAGGAATTAAGCTATAGCTATACAGATACTGAGTTAAATAGTGAAACGGTTTACTACCAGCTTTCTCAAACTGATTTCGATGGAAGTTACCATGAATTCGGAATCATAACAGTAAAAAATCAAACGCAACAAAATTTAATTGCACGTACCAATTTATTGGGTCAGCCTGTGGATGAATTCTACAAAGGAATGGTCATTAAAACATATGCTGATGGTACAACTGAAAAAGTTTTCCAACAATAATGATAGAAGGTTTAAAG
>NZ_JBVCPV010000308.1:0-1949 GCF_057456495.1 Lishizhenia sp.
AGCGCTTTATATTTTCAATATTGCTGACATTTGTGAAAGGTCAGCTACAGATTTCTACAAAAATGGAGCATCTACGATGTTCTCTTACAAGAACTACCCTCGGAGAGGTTATGTTATTGTAGCGATTGCTCGCATTATTCCAAATCCTCGTAGAGGATTTATAACGAAGGAGAAAGGGGTGTAGGTTCCATTTTACGCATTTAGGGGGCCATTGTAAAGTTTTTGATTGACTTTGGTTTTAGTTTTCCTTTTTATGTAACTTGTGATTTTACTTAATTTTATGCAAGTTACAATGGTTTTAGAAAAGGAGCTAACCGATGAATCAAGATCAGATAATCGAAGCAGTAACGAAAGAATTTACCCAAAGATTTCGTGAAACGATGGCGGATTTGTCCTTGGATGAACTGACCCCGGAGTTGGCAGAAGAATTTAGTAAAGGTTTGCAGCACTGCATTAGCAAAGCAGCCCTCATAGGCTACAAGACATTTATTGAATCCTATGATATAAAGGAGGATCTCTTAGAAGTAGAAGGTAAGACACTTCGGTTTAAGTATTCTTCAAAAAAAACTTCTTAACGCCTTTTGGAGAGATGAATATTAGTCGGAGTTTGTATCAGAGTGACCGGGGTGGGGCTGCTTATGTTCCATTAGATGTGGGTTGGGGGATGCAAGGAGAATATGCGACGCCGGCAGTACAAGAATGCGTTCTGTTTGGGATGGCTCATCTGACAGCTAAGGAAGTGGAAAGGTTTTTAGAAAAGAGCAGCATGTTTCATCCTTCTGAGAAAGCGATCAAAAATATGGTAAGTAAGAGTGGGGATTTCATAGAAGCTCATATTGATGAATTGAACGAAGGGATTCGAGGTGAGGAGACGATTCCGGAAGCAACGGCAGTAGTGGTTGCCAGTATGGATGGTGTAAATGTTTTGTTAAGAGAAACTGGCCAGAAATCCGGTCGTCCGAAAGAACGCCCTGGTGAAAAGCAGGAGGAAGTGAGTGCTTCCAGTTATAAGAATGCCATGGTTGGCAGTATTTCTTTTTATGGGTATTCCCAACAACGGGGCAGGCCACCACTTTGTGGCAAGAAGGAAGCGACTGAAAAAGAGGAAGTTAAGCCGGTGAGATTATGTAGCCATTATATTGCCCGGATGCCGGAGAGTTACTTTCCGGCCTTCAAGCAGCAATTTGAGGCGGAGTTGGATGATATTGAAAAAGCAGTGGATGCAACCGTGAAGAGAGTGCTTCTTAATGATGGTCATCGGGTGATATGGAACTACATTGACAATAATGAACGCTTTGATGATTACGAGAAATTGGTAGATTTCTATCATGCCAGCGAGCATTTATCAAAAGCAGCGGAGGCTATCTTCGGAAAAAAATCAAAGGCGGGAGATGAATGGTATCACAAATGGTATGATAACCTGCAAACAGAAGATCATGCTGCCAAAGCGGTATTGCGTTCCATGAATTATTACGCAAAGATATTGAAGATTCCCAAAACTCGATTGGAGGATTTAAAAAGAGAACAAACCTTCTTTCGGCGTAATCACCATCGAATGAATTACGCGGATTTCATCAGACAAGGGCTGCCTATTGGCAGTGGGCCGGTAGAAGCAGCCTGTAAATCTGTAGTGAAAAATAGAATGTGCCGCAGCGGAATGCGTTGGTCTCGAAAAGGTGGACAGCAAATCCTCAATCTTAGAGCCTACGCAAAAGCTGATCGCTGGGAGAAATTCTGGAACAACTACAAACAACTTAAACAAGCAGCATAAGGGTGAAAGTAATTGCGTAAAATGGAACCTACACCCATAAATAATCTATCCATTCAGATTCACCTTTCTCTTTTTTGGTTTTATCTTAAAGTTTTTTTGAATGTTTTAATAATACCGTTTTAAGACCGCAATATTTTAGTTTAAGGCTAGGTTGAAAAATTAATATTACATTGGAAGA
>NZ_JBVCPV010000309.1:0-1920 GCF_057456495.1 Lishizhenia sp.
AGTTAAAGAATGAGATTATCAAAAAGAAACAAAAGGAAGCTAATCGGGTTACTGCTCTTTGGCTTCCTTTTTTATTACGCGTTTCCAAGTCGATTGTTTGACGTGCCTTATTCTACCCTCATAAATGATGAAAAGGGTGAGTTGCTGGCTGCGCAAATTGCAAAGGATGGTCAATGGCGTTTCCCACAAGTAGATGGTATTCCCTACGAATTAGAACAGTGTATACTACACTTTGAAGATGAGTATTTCTACTATCATCCAGGCGTAAACCCTGTCTCTACTTTTCGTGCATTGTTTCAAAATATAAAGGAGGGGAAAGTCGTAAGTGGTGGGAGCACCCTGAGCATGCAAGTAATCCGTTTATCCCGACAAAACAAAGCGCGATCTTACTGGGAGAAAATTATAGAAGTTTACCAGGCGGTGCGACTCGAATTCAGTTACAGCAAAGAAGAGGTGTTGCGTATGTATGTTTCTCACGCGCCTTATGGAGGGAATATCGTAGGAGCAGAAACAGCAGCTTGGCGTTATTTTCATCGACCTTTACATCAATTGTCTTGGGCTGAATATGCTACTTTGGCGGTGTTGCCGAACTCACCTTCATTGATTCGACCCGGTAAAAATTCAGAAGAGTTAAAAGCGAAACGAAACCGTTTACTTCAAAAGTTAAAGGAAAATGAAGTAATCGATGCTTCAACCTATGAGCTTTCATTGTTAGAGCCTTTGCCAGGAAAGCCTTTGGATTTGCCGAATTCTGCTTTCCACTTGTTGAGTTTGGCGAATAGTAAAGGTAAACATGGACACAGAATTAGTTCTACCATAAATGGTCGTTTGCAAAAACGCGTAAGTCAACGTGTAAATAATTACGTAAAGTTTTTAGAGAACAATGAAATTAGAAATGCCTGCGCTTTAGTGATTGATGTGAAGTCAGGCGAGGTAAAAGCCTATGTGGGGAATGCCAATTTTGAGGGTGCCAATGCACAGTATGTAGATCTTATTCAAGCCCCGAGAAGTTCAGGGAGTATACTCAAACCTTTCTTATATGCTGCGGCAATAGAGGAAGGAATGATACACAACAATAGCTTATTGAGGGACGTACCCATTTCTATTCAAGGTTTTGCTCCCTCAAATTTTAACAAGAGTTTCGATGGCGTGGTGCCTGCGAAAGACGCCTTGGCAAGATCACTGAATATTCCCGCAACAAATATTTTAAAGGATTATGGCGTAGTGGGCTTTTATGATGCGCTTCAAGATTTAGGTTTTTCTACTATTAATCGTTCGCCAGACAATTATGGTTTGTCTTTAATATTGGGAGGAGCAGAGGTGACCTTATGGGATGTAGCCCATGCCTACAGTAAACAGGTACGTACGCTGAATAACTTTTTTAGCAATGAACTTTTTCCATCTTCGAACATGTCTATATGGAAAGGCGAAGAGTTGCGTCATCCTGTTTCTTCCTTTGCAGAAGGCACGTGGTACATGGTTACTGAAGCGTTGAAAGAAGTGCAACGACCAGGAATGGAGGAGAGCTGGCGACAGTATTCTTCATCGCGCAAAGTGGCTTGGAAAACGGGGACAAGTTTTGGGTATAGAGATGCTTGGGCTGTAGGTTATGATGCCAATTATTTGGTGGCGGTTTGGGTTGGAAATGCAGAAGGTGAGGGTAGACCAGGGTTAACCGGTGCTTCTGTGGCAGCTCCTTTGATGTTTGATATTTTTCAGGATGTAGACAGGCGAGCATGGTTTGAAAAACCTTTGGCTAGTCTAAGGAATATAGAGCTCTGTGCTACCTCAGGGTTGGCCCCATCTCCGGCTTGTCCGAAAATGAAAACAGAAACAAGTATGGTAGCAAAACCTTTGGGTGTATGTACCTATCACCATCATATTTTGATAAATGACAAAGGTCTAAGAGTGAATCATAAT
>NZ_JBVCPV010000310.1:0-1910 GCF_057456495.1 Lishizhenia sp.
AATATTAACTAAAGACGGCAGAACCTTTAACGTAATTAAAGGAGACAAGATTATTATAGTCAGACGTAAAAAGATGCTAGAACCTAAATGAGAAAACTATCTTTATCATCCTTAATACATTTTTCTAGTTTGTTTACATTTTTTGCTATTTTGCAACTTGTATGGGAATACTTTTTTTTAGAATTTGGTATAGTGATTTTAATTATGTATGAAGTAGGATTTGAAATGAGATTTATGGATGAATTAATTTCACTAAATAACAAATTTAATAAATTTTTACACGACAAATTTGATAAAAAACGCCGAAGAAAAAGAAGGAAAGTTAGCGATGTCAGAACACCTATCTAAAGAAGATTTGATAGATATTCACAGGAGAAGTTTGCGAGAAAGGCAGATACGTGAACATATTGGTTGTGAAAGCACCAATAGCGTGTTTAAAACAGATAGACAATACAAAAGTGACTTTTACAAATATAGTATTTGTGCTGTATTAGAAGAATTTTTACAAAAACACAGTTATTCAGTAGATTACAAAGTGGGTCTTAGTGAGAACGGCCCGTATTCACTCAAAAAAGAAGATCTACAAATATCCCTAGATAAATACAAAAAGTGTGTAACAGAAGGGTGTTTTTTTATAAAAGACGCTAAGGGTAATAAGTTTGTTCTTGAGCTAGAGGAATCATACGGTAGAGATGCTTGGGATATAAGTTTATACTATAAAGAAGAACAGGAAAAGAGTGTTTTAAGTTTTGTAACAGATTTAGAAAAGTATGCAACGGATAACAGCTTCTTAAAAAATTCTAAGATAGATCCAAGTTTTTCTCATATAGCTATACATAATAAATATACGTGGGATGACGTTATCTTACCCTCCTCAGTAAAAAAAGAATTAAAAACTAATATAGATAATTTATTTGATAACATACAATTATATAAGAAAAATGATTTATCTTTTAAGCGCGGTATTATTCTTAAAGGAGAACCAGGAACTGGAAAAACTTTGATCGGTAAGGTATTATGTAATCAATCTAAATGCTCTTTTGTTTGGGTGACTCCTAAATTTTTACAGAGGGCTTCTGACATTAAGGCTATTTGTGTGTTAGCACGAGAAATTGCTCCTACTATTTTATTTTTGGAAGATATAGATTTATACGGCAATAACAGAGATGATAGTTCCAATGCAAGTTTGTTAGGAGAATTAATGAATCAGTTGGACGGGTTAGTGGAAAACAGATATATTGTAACAGTTGCTACTACAAACAACGCTGGGAAACTAGAAGATGCCCTTAGAAACAGGCCTGGAAGATTTGACAGAATTATAGATATTCCGAAACCATCTAGCGAAGGCCGTATAAAAATGTTAAAGCTACACGTTGGTAAGTGCTCTGTTGATAATGTAAACTTTGAAAGCGTTGCTAAAAAAACTAAGGGGTACACTGGGGCGCATATAAGAGAACTAGTAACTACTGCAGTAATTTGTGCTATAGAAGAAAATTCAGTAGACGAAAATCAGAAAGTTATCTTAAAGCAAGAACATTTTGACAAAAATATAGAAAAGGTAAAAGCAAAGAAAGTTGGCTCAGTGGGATTTAACGTAGATTCTACAGATATTCCTCCGTCCTTAGGAGATGATGAGTGGTAGTAATAAAAATATAGAAGGGAGTGTCTAACGTGAAAAACTTACCAACATTTGACTACTGTGGTAAAAAAGCTTATGTAACTCAACTAGATTTGGAAAGAAATACTATGTCATTTGTAGTACCAGAAGGTATGACGTATCAATGGGGCAAGGGAAAAAAGAGAACAAGGTCTATGGAAATAAGCAATACACCAGTAAATATAAAAAAAGTAATATTAGAAATAAATCAAACTCTAGAAGGAGGCGATTATGGAGACCAGTAAATTTTTTG
>NZ_JBVCPV010000311.1:0-1895 GCF_057456495.1 Lishizhenia sp.
CCATTCTCAGATGGTGCAAGCTCTGTTATATTGTGTAATGAAAAATTTGCAAAAGAACACTCTAAAGATTACATCCAAGTAATTGGTTCAGGTAGGGGAGGCTCTCCTGCAGCACTTCAAGGTCGTGAACAAATGACTACAATTCCAAGCACAAAGATTGCAGCTGAGGCAGCATACAAAATGGCAGGAATTACTTCAAAAGATGTTGACTTTGCAGAAGTTCATGACTGTTTTACAATTGCTGAAATTGTAGATAGTGAAGACCTTGGCTTCTTTGAGAAAGGACAAGGTGTTCAAGCTGTTCGTGAAGGTAGAACAAAATTAAATTCTGATATTTCAATTAATCCATCAGGTGGTCTCAAATCAAAAGGACATCCAATTGGGGCTACAGGTGTTGGACAAGTAGTTGAAGTGTATGACCAACTTACAGGAAATGCTGGTGAAAGAACAGTAAAAGATGCAAAAATCGGTTTAACTCATAACTTTGGTGCAACTGGAGCAAGTTGTGCTGTTCATCTATTCCAAAGTGTGTAAAATGTCTGTTGAAGCACAAGTTATTGAAAATGCTAAGAAAGGCAAACTCCTAACTCACAAATGCACTAAATGTGGCTATCTTCATTTGTCTACAGCCTATTATTGTCTAAAATGCGGCAGCAAAGGATTTGAGGATGTACTTTTAGATGGTACAGGCACAATTGCCACTTATACCATAATTACTGTCGCTCCTGCAGGCTTTGAAAAATACACACCATATGCCTTTGTTGTACTCCAACTAGATAATGCACAATTGAGAATTTCTGGATTTATGGCAGGAATTGCTACTCCCGCAGATCTACCAGTTGGCACAAGGGCCAAAATCACTGGTTTTGATGAACGGGGAATCATCATCGAAAAGCAGTAAATAAATTTAGTGTAATTATAAAAAAAAACCATATTAGATTTTTAATTATTTTGAAAAAAGATCTTTATACATGTCCGTTGAAATAACTTGTGGAAAGTGTGGCGAAAAGATCTCTAGCATGAAAATGTTAAAGTCACTAAAAGATGTAATGAGTCCTTACAATGGAAAGTGTCCATCTTGTGGACAGACATTATCTACATCAGAGTTTACATTAGATGTAAACGAAAACTGATCTTTATTTTGATCAACAATTCATCACAAAACCTTATTTAGCTTAAATTTTTTAGACATGGATATGGAACTGAGCGAGGGAATAGCGGAGCCTAAACGCGGAGGTATCTTACAATCTACATCAAAACGTGTAAGAATGATCTTCTCTGTAATGGCAAGCCCAAACAGGATCGATATTTTGAGAATTTTAAACTCCAAAGGACCACTGACCTATTCTGAGCTAAAGTCCCTAGCTGGATTCAAGTCAAAAAAGGAAAGTGGAAAATTCGCTTACCATCTTAGGAAATTATTACGACAATCGCTTGTGGCTTTAAACAAATCTGAAAGAAGGTATACTATCACAAACCTTGGAAAACTTGTTCTTAGCTTGGCACGCCAAATTGAAGAACGCTCAATTATTGAAAGTGGAAAAATGTATGTCCGAACATCTCATGAATCAATTGAAGAATTTAATTCACACAAAATTATTCAATCACTTGTACGTGAAGGAAGTCTTCCATTAGAGCTCGCACAAAAAATAACTGAAGAAGTTGAAAATAGAATTTACAAATATCAAACAACATATCTTACTGGTTCACTTATCCGTGAAATGGTAAACTCTGTTCTTTTAGAACATGGTCATGAAGAATATCGAAACAAATTGGCAAGACTTGGTTTGCCAGTGTTTGATGTTCAAGAAATGCTTACCAATGTAGATAATGTGGATAATGGAGCTGAAGGTTTGCTGTTTAAAACAGGTCAAAAGGTCTTTGCTGAGCATCTA
>NZ_JBVCPV010000312.1:0-1887 GCF_057456495.1 Lishizhenia sp.
ATGGCAATGCCGGTGATTAAAGGAACTAAAACTGAAGCTGAACGCTTTGCCGGTGCGGTAGAAACTTACTGTATTGAGGCAATGATGCAAGACGGTAAAGCCTTGCAGGCAGGAACTTCACACTTTTTAGGCCAAAACTTTGCAAAAGCGTTTGATGTAAAATTCACCTCTAAAGAAGGGAAGTTAGAAAATGTTTGGGCTACATCCTGGGGCGTTTCTACCCGCTTAATGGGTGCGCTTATAATGACGCATAGTGATGATAACGGATTAGTACTTCCTCCAAATTTGGCGCCTACACAGGTGGTAATCGTTCCTATATATAAAGGGGAAGAGCAATTGCAGGAAATCTCTAGGGTAGCCAATAAACTTGCCGATGATCTTAAAGAAGCTGGTATTTCGGTGAAATATGACGATAGAGATACGCAAAAGCCAGGTTGGAAGTTTGCACAGTATGAATTACAGGGTGTGCCGGTTAGATTGGCAATTGGACCAAAAGACCTTGAAAAGGGGAGTGTAGAGCTGGCAAGAAGAGATACGCTTACTAAAGAGTTTGTAAATCAAACTGAAGTAGTGGAGAAGGTGAAGCATTTGATGGTGGAAATCCAGGAAACATTATTTGAGAAAGCGAATAATTTTAGGAATGATCACATCACCAAAGTAGATTCTTTTGATGAATTTAAAAAAGTTTTAAAAAATAAAGGCGGATTTATTTCTGCGCATTGGGATGGAACTACAGAGACAGAAAACAAAATAAAAGGACTTACCAAAGCCACAATTCGCTGTATACCATTTGGTTCCGAAAAGGAGTCGGGAAGCTGTGTGCTTACTGGTAAACCTTCAGAACAAAGAGTACTTTTTGCCAAGGCATATTAAATTTTAAATTTTTTTTGTTCAACTCTTGTGGCATTGAAAAATAGTTGTATTTTTGCATCCGCATTGAAACAAAAAATGGTCCGTTCGTCTAGGGGTTAGGACGCCAGGTTTTCATCCTGGTAACAGGGGTTCGATTCCCCTACGGACTACAAAAGAACACGAGTTTAGTTTTGTGTTTTTAAAAGTCCTGAAAAGGCAATTTGAAATAAATTAATGGTCCGTTCGTCTAGGGGTTAGGACGCCAGGTTTTCATCCTGGTAACAGGGGTTCGATTCCCCTACGGACTACTTTAAAAAATAATTAAAGCAATTTTGTAATGGCAAATCACAAGTCAGCATTGAAGAGGATTCGTAGCAATGAGACCAAACGTCTTAGAAACCGCTACCAGCATAAAACTACCAGAAACGCGATTAAGAAGTTGAAGGAGTCTGAGAAGAAAGAAGCTGAAGCTTTATTGCCTTCTGTTATCTCTATGGTAGATAAATTAGCAAAGAAAAACATTATACACGATAACAAAGCTGCGAACTTAAAATCGCAACTTACAAAGCACGTAGCCGCGCTTTAAGAATTATTACAGTGTTCAATTATAAAAGAAATGCTTTCTGTATTTATGGAAAGCATTTTTTTTATTTCTATATTTTTTCTTCTAGAATACCGAAAGTCCTGTTAAGGTAGTAAGGCGTTCTAAAGCTTTCATGCCTAATTCAGAATTTCCTTTTTCATTTAATATAGGGCTCCAAACCGCTACGGAATATTGATCTGGATGGATGGCTACGATACCGCCACCAACTCCACTTTTCCCTGGAAGGCCAACCTCAAAACTAAATTCTCCGGCTTCATCATAGAAACCACAGGTTTGCATCAATGAATTGATCCTTTTTACCGTGGTAGGAGTTAAAATTTCTTCGTCAGTCCCAAGTATTTTACCTTTATTAGCGAAAATCATAAAAGCCTGAGCAAGTTGTTTACAGGACATTGCCAGGGAACAAAGATGAAAATAGAAATCTACAATAG
>NZ_JBVCPV010000313.1:0-1862 GCF_057456495.1 Lishizhenia sp.
CATCATTTATGGTGTGTTTGGCCAATTGTTGGAGGTAGGTATTAAGTGCCGTTGAATCTTTTTGAAAGCCTTTATAATCCACACTTCCCACAGAATCAACGTGTTTCACCAATAAATCTGTCCACAATTGGTGGTCGTGAATTTTTAAGTGGTCTACCATTTCTCCTTTGGGGTAGTTTCTACCTTGCGACAATGCCTCTTGTTGTGGTGTGGCCTGGGTGTTGGCATATTCTGGAACTTTAACTCCCTTCCCGGTTGTGCAAGAAACAAAGAGAAAGCTACCGAGCAGTAATCCGAAGGCGCTGAATTGGCGTATATGTGTTATATTTAAGTTCATAGTTATTAAAATTAATCAAATCGCGTGAAATTATCCATCATCATACCCACACTTAATGAGGAAGATAACATTGAAAAGCTACTCCGTTTTTTAACCGGGCTCCAAGAAACCTACGTAGAAATCTTGGTTGTGGATGGAGGCTCCGAAGATAGAACGGTTGAACGTGTAAAGGCTTACAAAAATGTGCTTTGTTTTGACACACAATTGGCCAGTAGAGCAAAACAAATGAATTACGGAGCAGAAATGGCAAGGGGAGAAATGTTGTATTTCATTCATGCTGATGTAATGCCTCTGAAGAGTTTCTATGAAGATATTTTACATGCAGTAAAGGCCGGATATTCCTTTGGTTGTTATCGTTTTAAGTTCGATAAATCACACAGAGCTTTACAGTTTAACGCCTATTTTACGCGTTTCAATAGAATGTTTTGTCGAGGAGGAGATCAAACGATGTTCATTACCAAGGCATTATTTAATAAATATAACGGCTTCGATACCTATTATTCAATCATGGAAGATTTCGACTTTATCCGCCGCGTAAAAAAGAAAGAAAAGTTTAAAATCATTCCAAAATCGGTAGTGGTTTCAGCCAGAAAATATGATCATAATTCTTACTTCAAGGTGAATATGATTAACCTTTTCAGTTATTGGATGTTCATGTTGGGCAAATCACCAGATACGATACGTAAATTCTATAAGAAGAATTTGGTGATGAAATATGAATAATCTTAGCTATGTTGTTAAGTAGGAGCAAACGGCCAGGCTACCCTTCCAGTCCCCAGGTAACTTGGGGAGCTTTCCATACGCTCTTTGTTGGGTAGTTTAAATCCGAATGAAAGAGCATTCACCCTAGAAGATTTAAAGAAAAGTAAATGTCAACCGTAATGCGCTAAATTTCAACGCTTCTCCCTGCGTAAATAGGATCCTCTATCCTCTTTTTCTCGCGCTCCATACTGCTTTTACCATATTCTCAGATCTAAAACAGGAATGCAATCGTTATTTCTTTATTTTTGTATTCTAAAAATTACAGATTAATGAGTTTACTTACAGTAGGAAGCGTAGCTTTTGACGCGATAGAAACCCCTTTTGGAAAGACGGATAAGATTATTGGTGGAGCAGGTACTTACATTGCTTTTGCATCTTCATATTTTCAACCCACACAGAACATTGTTTCTGTAGTAGGAGAGGACTTCCCAAAAGAGATGATTGAAAAACTTGCGTCTAGAGGTGTAAATGTTGAAGGTTTACAAGTGAAAGAAGGAGAGAAGACTTTCTTCTGGTCGGGTAAATACCACAACGACATGAATACGCGTGATACTTTGGTTACGGAATTAAATGTATTGGAGCACTTCGATCCTATTATTCCTGCATCTTACCAAGGAGCGGATTACGTAATGTTAGGAAACTTATCTCCACAAGTTCAAAGTACAGTAATCGAAAGATTAGCAGAGCGTCCAAAATTGGTTGCAATGGATACAATGAATTTCTGGATGGACATCGCCATGGATGATTTGAAAAAGACTTTGAC
>NZ_JBVCPV010000314.1:0-1848 GCF_057456495.1 Lishizhenia sp.
AATAGAAAACACCATTTTCGATAAAAAGAAAGACTATGTTACCCTCGGGAATGACCTAGCAACACCGACCACTTACCAGCAACAAATTAACAAGTTATACAAAGGTAAAAGTACGGTAACCAATGGACAGTTTTCTTACGAATTCATAGTACCAAAAGACATCAATTACAATTTCGGCTTTGGTAAATCAAGTGATTACTTTTACAATACCACGCAGTCGGCAGGTGGTTCCAACCAGTTATTTTATGTGGGCGGGATAGATACTTCTGGTTTTGAAGATAACATAGGTCCAGAAATAGAATTATTCCTGAACGATGATTCTTTCGTTAACGGAGGCTTAAGTGATGAAACCCCAATTTTAAAAGCAACATTGTATGATGAAAGCGGTATCAACACCGTAGGGAATGGAATTGGACACAATATCACAGCCATCATAGACGAGGAGTCTTCTAACCTCATTGTATTGAATGATTTTTACGAGGCAGATTTAGACACCTACAAAAGTGGAACTTTAAGCTATCAATTGAATGAATTAGAACCAGGTAGACACACCCTTACCTTTAAAGCTTGGGACGTCAACAACAATTCAAGCGAAAAAACAATAGAGTTCATTGTACAAGAAAGAGAAGAAATTGCTTTGAAACATGTTTTGAATTACCCCAACCCTTTTACTACGAGCACGGAGTTCTTCTTTGAACACAATCAGGTAAGCACAACACTCGAGACACAAATAGAGATTTACACCGTTAGTGGAATATTGGTTAAAACCATCAATAAAGAAATTTTATCAGATGGATTTAGATCAGAAGGTATTAAATGGGACGGTTTAGATGAATTCGGAGACCAGTTAGCAAAAGGTCTTTACATATATAAAATCAAAGTGAGAACACCTGACGGGAAAGAGACAAGTGCGATAGAAAAATTATATCTTTTATAAGCCCTGTACAATAAAGGAATACTAATTCCGTATATTTGTCCAAGCTCATTTGAATGCAAAAAATAATGACAAAAAAATATTTAGCTTTTATAGCAACATCGCTATTAATATCAGGAAGTGTTTTCTCGCAAGGAGATAACGGTGGTGACGCACCTAAAACAGAAGACGAACTTCAATTGAACACGATTACTTCAGCAGTTCCTTTCTTACAAATTGTAACAGACTCAAGATCTGGAGCAATGGGAGATGCAGGTACAGCATTATCTCCAACTTATGCTTCTACTTTTTGGAATACATCTATGTTATCTTTTTCAGAAGATGAAGGAGCAATTGGACTTTCTTACTCACCTTGGTTAAGAAATATAACCAACGATGTAAGTATCTCTACTTTGTCTGGTTTCAAAAAATTAAATGCAAGAAGTACAGTTGGTGGATCCTTACGTTATTTCAATTTAGGTGAAATTACTTTTACTGATGCTAACGGTATGGAAACGCGTACTCACGTGCCTCAGGAATTTGAGATATTAGGAGCTTATGCGTTTAAATTGAACGACGAATTCTCACTCGGTTTAAATGGTAAATTCATTTACTCAAACTTAACGGCTGGTCAATCTGCTGCTGGGGCCATTACAACTCCAGGTATCGCAGGTGCTGCTGACCTTTCTTTCTCATATTTCAATCAGAATGTAAAATATGGTAGTACCAATGGAGCTCTGGCTTTTGGTTTAACAGTAAATAACCTAGGAAATAAAATTCAATACACCACAGAAAACGATAGAGATTTCTTGCCTACCAACTTAAAACTTGGAGCAGCGTTGACTTTTGACATTGACAAATTCAACACCATTACTTGGAATACAGATATCTCTAAATTATTGATTCCTACACCTCCTACTTACGTAAACTTAGAG
>NZ_JBVCPV010000315.1:0-1802 GCF_057456495.1 Lishizhenia sp.
ATGGCATCTCCAAAGACTGCTGATTTTAAAGCGTTCTTAGGTAACTTAAAGTTAGAGAACGAGAAAGTTCTTGTAGTAGTAGGAAGTCAGAATGATAACGTATACTTATCATCTCGTAACCTTCAGAGAGCAAAAGTTGTTACTGCTGATTCATTAAACACTTACGATGTGTTAAATGCAAGAAAAGTAGTTTTAGCGGCAAGCTCTGTTGAAGCAATTGAAAAGATCTTAAACTAATTTGGAATGAGTCAAATTATAAAAAAGCCAATCATCACAGAAAAAGCAACGTTGGATTCAGAAGAAAACAACAGATTTGCGTTTGTAGTTGATAGAAGAGCTAACAAGATTGAAATAAAGAAAGCTGTCGAAAACATGTACGGAGTAACTATTGAGAAAGTTCGTACCATGACTTATGGCGGTGGTAAATCCTCTGTTAAATATACTAACAAAGGTATCGTTGAGCAACGTAATTCAGTTTGGAAAAAAGCTATCGTTACGGTTGCAGATGGAGAAACGATTGATTTGTTTAATAACATTTAATTAATTGACGAATGAGTCTTAGAAAGTTAAAGCCTACAACTCCAGGGCAAAGACACAAAATCATTAGTGATTACTCAGAGGTAACTAAGTCTACTCCTGAAAAAGCGTTAGTAGCTTCTAAAAAGAAGTCTGGTGGACGTAATAACTCAGGTAAAATGACGATGCGTTACATCGGTGGTGGTCACAAGCAGAAGTACAGAGTTGTTGATTTCAAAAGAGAAAAACACGATGTACCTGCAACGGTTAAAGCTATCGAGTATGATCCAAACAGAACAGCTCGTATCGCTTTGTTGTACTATGCAGATGGAGAGAAGCGATACATTATCGCTCCGGAAGGTTTAAAAGTTGGAGATACAGTAGTTTCAGGAAAAACTGCTACTCCAGTAGTTGGTAACGCAATGTTCTTAAGTGATATTCCACTTGGTACTGTGATTCACAATATCGAGTTAAAGCCTGGTAAAGGTGGAGCTATCGCAAGAGGAGCAGGAACTTACGCTCAGTTAAACGCACGTGAAGGAAAATACGCTACAGTAAAATTACCTTCAGGTGAGACTAGAATGATCTTAATCACTTGTCTTGCGACAATCGGTTCTGTTTCTAACTCTGAGCACAGTTTAGTAGTATCTGGTAAAGCAGGTCGTTCACGTTGGTTAGGTCGCCGTCCACGAGTTCGTGGTGTAGTTATGAACCCAGTTGATCACCCAATGGGTGGTGGTGAAGGTCGTAACTCTGGAGGTCACCCAAGATCACGTAACGGTATGCCAGCTAAAGGATACAAAACACGTGCAAAGAATAAGTATTCAGATAAGTTTATCATTGAGAAAAGAAAGAAATAGGTTATGAGTCGTTCGTTAAAAAAACCACCATTTGTTCATTACAAATTGATGCAACGAGTGGATACAGCACAAGAAACTGGAGCGAAGGGAGTAATCAAGACTTGGTCTCGTGCTTCTACAATAACTCCAGAGTTCGTAGGATTGACAATTGCCGTACACAATGGGAAGAAATTTATTCCTGTTTACGTGACAGAGAATATGGTTGGTCACAAGTTGGGTGAATTTGCACCTACTCGTAACTTCCGTGGTCACGGTGGTAATAAGAAAGATAAAAGAAGATAGAATTAAATCGGTAGTGACATGGGCGCTAGAAAAAGATTAAAAGCAGAGCAATTAAAAGCAGAGAAGGCTACAACAGCAATAGCTAAGTTGAAAGATTCTCCGATCGCTCCAAGAAAGATGAGATTAGTTGCAGATCTTGTAAGG
>NZ_JBVCPV010000316.1:0-1785 GCF_057456495.1 Lishizhenia sp.
AAGAAGCAATACAAATTAATGGCAACAAGTACCTTAATTTATTCAATATCATGATTTTATTATTTTAGCAACAGAGCGAATATAACAATGTTAAAATAAAATTACCCTATGATAAACGACATTAAATTGGAATCCTAGAATTATGCGCGTCATTTAAAATGCACGAACAATCAATCGAAAAGGGCTGAATGGGTGATTAAACGTAAAAAAGGGAAGATTTCACTCTTCCCTTTTTCTTTATACTTTATTTATATCTATAAATCTCTGAACATGCTTTTCTGTCCCAAAGACGACAAGAGTGTCTCTAGATTCTATAACTGTATCTGAGTTTGGAACCCCAACCACGTGTTTCTCAACACAGTAGTCACCGTCTTTTTTAACATCGTACTCTCTTTTTAAAGTAACCAGGGTTAACTTGTACTTGTTTCTAAAATCGATATCGTCTATCGTTCTACCCACTGTACCTTTAGGCGGTTTAATTTCAGCAATCTCATAGTCATCTGGTAACTGCAAGAAAGAAAGTATGCTTGGGTTTAATAATTGCTCACGTACAACAAAGGCAACCTCATCTTCTGGTGTAAGAATTTCTGTAATCCCAATCTTCTCTAAAATCAAAGTTTGGTGAGCTCCACTGGCTCTAGCAATGATTCTTTTCACCCCTAAGTCCATTAAATGAACACAGGTTAAAACTGTAGCTTCAAAGTTTTCACCTATCGCCACAACGGCTGCATCCATTTCTACAATATTCTGAGAAGCTAGAGCTTTCTGATCTGTAGTATCCAAAGAAACGGCAAAAGCTACTTCATCTTTGATTGCCTCAATCTTTTCCTCACTGTTATCGAAACAAAATACCTGCGCTCCTTTTTCTGCGAGTCGTTTAGCAATATTTGCTCCGTATCTTCCTACACCTATTACGGCAAATTTACTGAATACCATATCTTAATTTTTCTTCTATCTATACTATTAAGCCAAAGCTTGTTCTAAGTCTGCTATTAAATCTTCTGCATCTTCTATACCTACGCTTAAACGTATTAAAGAATCTACTATCCCTGCTTTTTCTCTCTCCTCTTTGGGAATCGCAGCATGGGTCATTGTTACTGGATGACCACATAAAGATTCCACACCTCCTAAAGATTCTGCCAAAGCAAAGACCTTCATTTTGGCCAATACCTTGTGGGCATTCTCCATTTTGTTTCCTTTTAAAGAAAAAGAAATCATTCCCCCAAAGCCTCTCATTTGTGCTTTGGCGATTTCATGGTTTGGATGACTTTCAAAGCCTGGCCAATACACCTTTTCCACTTTCGGATGTGCAGCCAAAAAATGCGCAATCGCCTCTCCATTTTTGCAATGCGCTTCCATCCTTAAATGCAAGGTCTTAATTCCTCTTAAAACTAAAAAAGAATCCATAGGTGCCGTTATAGCTCCAGAAGAATTTTGAATGCGATACATTTCTTTTGCAATTGCTTCATCATCTGTAACCAAAGCCCCCATTACTACATCTGAATGACCTCCCAAATATTTCGTTGCTGAATGCATGACCACGTCTGCTCCAAGATCTATAGGGTTTTGTAAATAAGGTGTAGCAAAAGTATTATCTACCCCCAACATACAATTTGCTGCTTTCGCCACCTCAGCCATTGCTTGGATATCTATGATATTCATCATAGGATTTGTTGGCGTTTCTACCCAAATCAATTTGGTGTTTTCATTTACATGCGCCTTTACCTGCTCGGTAGTACTCATGTCTACAAAGTGAAACTTAATACCGTAATTGGCAAATATGGT
>NZ_JBVCPV010000317.1:0-1768 GCF_057456495.1 Lishizhenia sp.
ACCAAAGTTTTATTTTAAAGTAAAATTAGGTCCACAACACAGTACGGTATCATTTCAAGAAATTTCTGGATTAGATTCCGAAACTCAACCTATTGAGTACAGGCATGGTGACAGCACGCAATTTTCGACCATTAAAATGCCAGGAATCGTAAAGTCTGGTAACGTAACATTGAAAAAAGGAATTTTTGTGAACGACAATAACTTCTGGAAGTGGTACGATGCTATTAAAATGAATACTATAAAGCGAGAAACGGTTGTGATTCAGTTGTTAGATGAAACAGGTGGCCCAACAATGACCTGGACACTAGCAAATGCTTGGCCTACAAAAATTACGGGTACAGACATGCAATCTGATGCCAGTGAAGTTGCTGTAGAAACGCTAGAACTAGCGCATGAAGGTCTCACCATAGCAAACGGATAATGGCATTGCAACATTCTCCCGTAGCCTTTTATTTCCAACTCCGTTTCAACGGAATTTCTGGAACTGTAGATGCGTCGTTCCAGGAGGTGTCTGGTGTGAGTATGGAATTGGGTGTTGAAGAAATTACGGAAAGTGCGAACAAGCCGTTTAAACAACGCGTTCCTACCTCCGCAAAGTTTTCAAATCTGGTATTAAAATGCGGATTGGTATCTCACGATTCTGAACTGATCGATTGGTGTAGAAACACTCTGGAAGGAGGTCTAACAGAAGTAATTGAAACGAGAAACATATCGATACATTTACTGAATGAAAACGGAGACCCATTAAAATCATGGAGCTTTATGAACGCTTGGCCGGTAAAATGGAACCTAGCAGATCTCGACGCAATGAACCGTGAAGTTTTGATTGAAACCCTTGGATTTTCCTTTAGCTATTTCACCGAAATCACAAGCCTATAAAGACTATTAAACGAAACTTACTTTTTTTAAAGAATGAATTGTACTTAAAAAATTAGAGCAATACTTATAAAAACACATCATGGCTACATCTCCACTAACCCAAGAGTCTGATCTCACCTCCTTTACCATATTATCGAACGGTAAAGAAATTCCCGCTACGTATAAAGTAGTATCCTTAAAAACGGTACACGAACTCAATAGAATTGCAGCTGCAGAAATTGTGTTACTAGATGGGGATACATCCACCCAAAATTTTAAAGTCGCTGATTCTTCAACCTTCATACCGGGAAGCGAGATAGAAATTAAATTAGGGTATCACAGTAAAAATGATACTGTCTTTAAGGGACTGGTCATGAAGCAACACATAAAGATTAGTCATGGAGAGGGGTCCCAGTTACATATCATTTGTAAAGACAAAGCACTCAAAATGACAGTTACCAAAAAAAATAGGATGTACTCGAAAACAACGGACAGTGGTATAATGCAATCGCTTATTAACAGTTCGGGGTTATCTTCGGAGGTACTTGAAACTACTATACTGCACGAAGAAGTAGTGCAAGATGCAACAACAGACTGGCACTTTTTAATCAACCGTGCAGCTATATACGGACTGGTAGTACACACAGATAATGGCAAAGTAGTTGTAGCAAAACCAAAGGTTTCTGACAGTGCTGTTCTTGAAGTTGAATATGGAAGAGACATTAATGAATGTAACATAACCTTAGATGCCAGGTTTCAATATGCTGAAGTAAAAGCAAGATCTCAGGCCTTTAACTCACAAGATTTCATTGAAGCCATCTCGAAGGAACCCATTGTAAACAAACAAGGAAATATTACGGGGAAGAAACTTTCCAAAGTACTTGACGCAAAGAGCTATTTGTTACACTTA
>NZ_JBVCPV010000318.1:0-1748 GCF_057456495.1 Lishizhenia sp.
GTGGAATTCAGGAACAGCAACAACTGCTATACTAGAAATTAAAAACCACAGTACGGAAGCATCGGGTAATGACTTTGCCATAGATGATATCTTCTTTGGTGAGGTATGTTTTTCTTTGGATACGATAGTGGTTACAGAAGATACAATTAGTGTAAACGCTGGTCCAGATCTTTTCTTTTGTGAAAATGAACCAGAGCAATTAACCGCTATTTCTAATGATCCTAATGCTCAGTTCGAGTGGAATACTGCCGAAACCACAGCTTCAATAACTCCTACGGCGGATGGTACCTATACGGTTACGGCAACTTCAGCTTTAGGTTGTACAGTGTCAGATGATGCAGATGTTGACATCACTGAAATGGATTGGGACATTGATTCTACTTTTGTTCAAAATACCAATTGTGAGGCTACAGACGGATATGTGGGAGTCATGTTGGATAATCCAAATAATTTAAATACATCTTTCCTGTGGTATGGTCCAGGCCAAAATACAAGTAACTTTATCAATGCCTCTGTATTTGGTAATTTAAGTACAGGGTGGTATTATTTAGAAGTTAGCTTTGACGGGTGTGTTCGTTTTGACTCTGCCTATGTGGATATCAATAATGCACCTTTGGCAGATTTTACAGCAACACCTGTAACAGGCTATGCTCCACAAACGGTAAGTTTTACCAACAACAGTCAAAATACAAACTCTTTTCAATGGGATTTAGGAAACGGAGTAACAACTACAGATGAAATTCCTGCAGACCAAGTTTATCAAGAAGGTACTTATGAGGTAATGTTAATCGCTGGAGACGGCGCTTGTACCGATACAGCCTACCAAACTTTGGTGTTTGAAGTACAACTTATTCTTCCAGGTGCAAACGTGGAGGTGGCCAATGTATTTACACCGAATGGAGATAACCAAAACGACGAGTTTTTCTTTGATATAGAAAATATGGACCCGGAAAACTTTGAGGTATTCATCTTTAACCGCTGGGGAACGCAGGTGTTTAGTTCTACCAGTCCAGATTTTAAATGGGATGGAACCGTAAATGGAAATGATGCCGCTGAGGGAACTTACTTCTACATCTACAAAGGGTTAGGTTTAGATGGAAAAGAATTGGAAGGCGAAGGTTTCTTGCAGTTAGTTAGGAAATAAAAACAAGAATATTTTTTTAAGCCTCAGTTGTATAAACTGGGGCTTTATTTATTAAGTACATACAGTAAAAGCGTAAACTTGTTTTCTTGTACGTTGTAATTACAGTAGAACCAAGCCCCGTGGTTCTTTTTAAATTTACTGTGATAGCGTTTGTGTTTCAGAATTCGCAACCTGTATTTTCCTTGAATGGTTTCTATAATAATAGCCCGACGCATGTAAACGTAGTTTTTATGGCGCTGACTATAAGTGGTTTTAATTTTTACATACTCCAGTCTTTTTTGAGTTTGAAGCAGGATTTGAAATTCCTCAGCATCAATGAATTTTAATTCAATACCCCGGATAGAAGGAGGAAGATTATACCTGTTGCTATCACCTAAAATATAAAGCTTCTTCGTTTCATTTAAAGTAGCGAAATGATAATCTACATATTTCTCCATGCATTCTATATAGATCGAAGAGGTGTCTACCTTTTGCTTTTTAGAAATTTTAATATGTATGCCTTCATTTTGAGCAAATGAGTAACCGCTTACGATAAGTAGCAGAAAGGAAAAAATAGTGGTTTTCATCTTAACCTCCCTTTTGAATACGCTCAAAGGTGTACTTA
>NZ_JBVCPV010000319.1:0-1730 GCF_057456495.1 Lishizhenia sp.
AGATAGGAGATGAATTCTTTATCAAGTTACAAAACAAATTTCCCAAATTAACCGAAAACGATTTGAAACTTTGTGGTTTGATTCGTTTAAAATTGACCACTAAACAAATTTCTATCGTTAAGTCGATAACACCAGATTCTGTGAAAGTATCCAAACACAGATTAAGTAAGAAATTAGGCGTGGAAAAAGGAACTGTACTCTACGAATTCTTGAAAGAACTGTAGTTTTTTTAATCATTTATTTTCATTTTTAACTCAGTATGGGTTTTGTAATGTGTTGTTTGTCAATGTTGTTTACCCTATGTTTACCCATGTTTACTTCAGGGAAATGAAAGTCATAATATATTTGTGTCGCTATTTGAAACTACTGCTTAGAGAAAACGCTAAGTAGGTTAAAATATGAAACACACTATATTGAGTTATTGCATGAAGGTAATGACCTATACCCCTTAAGTTGATTTCTACAATAGGCAATTTGCTGTTGCGATTGCTACGTGTATTTCATATGGATTTTTAACTCGTAAAAAAGAATTAGTGACAACTAAACTTTGTGCGTTGGTCGCTATGTTAAAACCATAAATATGAAAAGAATAATTACCAGTGTGTTTGCCTGTTTAACCTTAGGGGCTTTCGCACAAAACACTGCTCTTAATTTTGATGGAGTAGATGATTATGTTAAAACGTCTAATGCGGGTATTTCAGGAGATGGTGCTAGAACCATAGAGGCCTGGATTAATACTACGAACAATAGTTTACCTGGTGGACAAGGAGGAAACGGACAAGCTGTTATTGTTGACTGGGGACAGTATGGAGGTTCTTCTTACTATAACGGAAAGAGGTTTACTTTTAATACTTTGTTTAACAATTCTATCCGTGTCGAGGTTGCAGGTTCGGGACTTTCAGCAACTACACCAGTAAATGATGGTCAGTGGCACCACGTTGCGTGTACTTTTGATCCTAACGACAACGACACTGTACGTTTGTTTATCGATGGTGTTGAAGATGCAAAAGGTAGAATTACTATTGTAAATACTGGAACTACACATGCTATTACTATTGGAAAAAGAATAGATGATGTATCTTATTTCTCTGGAGACATCGATGAAGTTAAAGTATGGGATTTTGCAAAAACAGAAGCAGAAATTGCTGCAGGTATGAATGCAGAAGAATGTTCACAATCTACTTCAGGCTTAGTAGCATATTTTCCATTAAATGAAGGTGTTGCTGGAAATGATAATTCAGGTGTTTCAACAATTTTTGACCTTTCTACAAACGAAGGACATAGTACTGATTTTAGTTTAGATCTTACTACAAGTGCTTCTAACTATGTTACTGGTCCAGCAATTACAGCAGGTATGGAGATAGACGTAACATCAGCAACAAGTTGTGGTGATTATGTTTGGTCTGCAGACAATGCAACGTATACAACTTCAGGTGTATATAAGGTTGTTTTATCAAATACGTCGGGATGTGACTCTATTGTTTCTCTTGATTTAACTGTTTTAGGAGCAGATGCTACAACAGAAACGGTTACAGCTTGTAATACCTATACATGGGCTACCAATGGACAGACTTACACAACTTCTGGACAGTACACGGCTAACCTAACAAACATCAACGGATGTGATTCTATCGTTACATTAGACCTTACCATTGGAGTACCTACTTCTGGTACAGACGTAATAACGGCTTGTGATTCTTACACATGGATAGATGGAGTTACGTATACTG
>NZ_JBVCPV010000320.1:0-1704 GCF_057456495.1 Lishizhenia sp.
AAAATTCTAGACAAGGAAGTGAAGAAATGCAGTTCACCACCGAGCAACAAAGTGCTGATGACTATCTAGAGGGGTTCGACGAATTCGACGATTTTGATGAAGAATTTTCTTCTTCTGACTTTGACAACATAGACGATTTAGACATATAACATGCTCAAAGAAAACGATGCTTTCGGTGCAGCAATAGCTGATTACGAAAACGGTATACACGGTGAGAACATTATCGTTCATTCCGATATTTGCGACGATGATGTAATTCCTGTTGACTGGTTATTCAGAACAGAAAACCAAATGCCAGAGATTGAAAAAAAGGCTTTGGAGTTGTGCAAAGGTAAGGTGCTAGACATTGGCGCATGTACCGGTGTTCACGCTGAAGCACTTATTTTAAAAGGATTTGAAGTTGAAACCATAGATGTTTCACCTGGTGCAGTTGCTTTCCAACAAAAGCTAGGGATAAACGCAAAGGAGCAAGATTTCTTTGCTATGACTGGTGGAGACTATGATACCTTATTGATGATGATGAACGGTATTGGAATTGCCGGTAAATTATCAGAATTGGAAAAGACCTTATTTCAAGCCAAGAAACTTTTAAAGCCAGGTGGTCAAATATTGTGTGACTCTACAGACATTAAATACCTTTTTGAAGATGAAGAAGGTGGAATGTGGGTAGATTTAAGTACAGAATACTACGGTAACTTCCAATTTCAAATGGAATATAAAGATGCGAAATCAGAATGGTTTGATTGGTTATATGTTGATTTCGGAAACTTGAAAACAACAGCCGAAAAACTAGGTTTCAATGTAGAATTGGTCCTTGAAGACGGACAAAGCTATCTCGCAAAACTTTCCCTAAATGCATAAATTAAAATTACTTAGCCTCTCCATAATTACCCTTGTAACGTTAAGCGCTTGTTTCAATAGAGCGCAAGTTACACCCTTAGCACCAGCGGATAAACCAACTTTGCTTTGGCGTATAGATAAAGGAGAAAACACCAAGGGATACCTTTTTGGAACGATGCACATCATTGCTGAAAAGTATTACTATTTCCCAGATAATTTAGAACAACTTATTTTAGATGCGGATAAGGTGGTTTTAGAAATTGGCGAAAAACCCAATGTTTTTGAAGTTGTAAGACTCATGCGCTCAACAGATGGAAACATCCTTGATAAAATGACACAAGCTCAACGCGACTCAGTTTACAATTTCATCGATAAAGAAATGGGGAAAAATCCAGAAAAGATTGCTCCTCGCTTAGGGGGAATGAAACCCATGATGTTACAACAATTCCTTGCTTCGGCTGCTTTTCCCAAAAAGTTCGAAAGCTACGAGGAAGATATTTACAAACTTCAGAATAAAGCAAAAGCTCCTTTCGTAGGTCTAGAAACGATGGAAGAACAAATTGCTTTGTTAGACAATGCAAGCACTAAAGAAAACATTGAAAGCATTATGGCTACTGTAAGAGATATTGAGGGAGCTCGTGCTGAAATAGAAAAACTCTCAAAACTACACCGTGAGGGAGATGTTGAGGCCTTGTATGAATTGATCAATAATCACCCTGAAATGGACGGATTAAACATGGATGACCTCTTGCTAAAACGCAACGCCAACTGGATTCCAAAACTCACACAAATTATGGAAAGTGAAAGTGCTTTCATAGCAGTAGGTGCTGGACATTTAGGGGGTGAACAAGGGGTTATTAACCT
>NZ_JBVCPV010000321.1:0-1693 GCF_057456495.1 Lishizhenia sp.
AGAAAATACGCCTCTATGGCTGGATCCCCAAGAAAATTGGGGACCAAGAGTATCAATTTCTTCGGGGTTTTTGTTTTTTTACTTTCCTTCTGTTTTACATATTCTCACCACGCTCCTTACCTGTTTTTCAATTTCATCAATTTTCCGTATCTTTTCTTGTATGTCTAAGAGGATATTAATTATATGCTTTTTAACGAGCCTTTTTTGTTGTACTTATAGCTTTGGACAACAATTGATTCGGCCAAATTCAATCTATATTGAAGGTAAATCTGGAAACGGAACGGTAGGGGTTGGATTTTTTTCTGTGAACTATGACAGACGCATTTCCAAAAAAAATATCATGCTCTTGCGCCTTGGTTTTAGTCGTGACTTTAATAGCAGCGTTTACGGGGTTCCTACTGCCCTTTCATGGATTACTTCTCCACTAGGCAAACACCATTTTGAAGGTGGATTTGGTTGCACCCATCGTATAGAGTTCTACGACGGAAATACTTCTTACGATCCTTTTTCAATGTTAACACTCCAATACAGATACACTGGCAAAAGAGGATTATTGTTTCGAACCGGAATTAATTATTACGGGTATAGTTGGTACATCTATTATCCGGTAAATCTACACCTTACATTTTCTTTGGGGTACTCCTTCTAAACCATACTGGGAAATTTCAACCAACATCTTATGCTTACAGAAAATACCCAAAATGTGGTATTGAATTAAACTTGCTTTATCCACACCTTTGCTCTTTAGAAACATTCTAAACAAAAGCAATGAAAATAGGATTTATCGGTACGAACGAGGTAATGGAAATAGGACTCATAAAATTATTTGAGTCACGTACGGATAATACCTTTGTAATCAACCTAAATATTGTAAAAGAAAATCATCCAGAAATAGATGTACTCTTTATTGATTACGGATCGGACAAGCAATTTGCCAATGAAAAACTAGCCAAACTTAAACGTATCTACCCTACTACTCCGGTAATGTTGTATGCTTCAGAACACAATCTTAAAACCGTTAAACAATTACTTTCCTTGGGTGTTCATAGTGTTATGACCTATGAGTGTGAGTTTGATGAAATCTTTGAGTCTTTAGCCTCCATTATTAAGGGAGGAAAAGCGTATTGTAATAAGGTACTCGAGTTACTCATAGAGGATACAAACAACGAACGCTCCTTAAATTGTCTACCCGTACAATTGAGTAAGAGAGAGATAGAGGTATTGCAATTAGTAGTAAATGGTTACAGCAGTAAACAAATTGCCGAAAAATTGTTTTTAAGCCATCACACGGTAAATACACACCGTAAAAATATTTTGAAAAAAGTGGGGGTGAAAAATATTTCAGAATTAGTTCTATTTGCTCAAAACACAGGTTTAATCGAATACCAGAATACCTAAAATAAGGGATTGACTTCATACTGAATTAACATGAAATTTGTACAAAATTAAAACGCATAATGAAAAAGCTCATCATAGTAACAGTAACAGCCTTTATTGGACTTACAGCTTGCAATAAACAACAAGAAGCTTCTTTAGAATCTGAATATCAAAAAACTGTTGCAGAAATTGCATACGCCAACTATAACGATGCTTATTTGACGGCGCTTTCTTTAAGAGAAGCAATCCAGTCGTTTATAGACACTCCGTCTGCGTCAAGTCTAGACAATGCGAAAGTTGGGTGGATAGAAGCTAG
>NZ_JBVCPV010000322.1:0-1644 GCF_057456495.1 Lishizhenia sp.
GCTGCAAAAAGAGCTTCTGCACGTAAAATCATTACAGTAATTCCTTACTTCGGATTTGCTCGTCAGGATAGAAAAGACAAGCCAAGAGTAGCAATTGGAGCAAAATTAGTAGCTAACATGTTAATGGCTGCAGGTGTAGATCGTTTAATTACAATGGATTTACACGCTGACCAAATTCAAGGATTCTTTGAATTCCCAGTGGATCACCTTTTTGCTTCTACTATTTTCTACCCAGAAATCGAGAAGTTAAACACAGGAAACTTAATCATGGCTGCTCCAGATGCTGGAGGTGCTAAAAGAGCAAACTCTTACGCTAAGAAGTTAGATGTTGGTTTAGCACTTTGTCATAAACAAAGACAAAAAGCTAACGAAGTTGCTACAATGACAGTGATAGGTGATGTTACAGGTAAAGATGTTGTTTTAGTGGATGATATGTGTGATACAGCAGGTACATTAACTAAAGCTGCAGATTTATTTATGGAAAAAGGAGCGAAAAGTGTTCGTGCTTTCTGTACGCACGCTGTGCTTTCTGGACCTGCCTACGACAGAATAAATGAATCAAACATTACAGAATTGATCGTTACAGATACAATTCCATTGAAACAAAAAAGTGATAAAATCAGAGTTATTTCTTCAGCAGATTTATTCTCAGATGTTATCAGAAGATTGGTGAACAACCAGTCAATTAGTTCGCATTTTATAATCTCATAATAAAATAAAAATGAAAACAGTACAATTGAGCGGTTCGCTAAGAGCGAACGTAGGGAAAAAGGACGCGAAGGCAGTTCGTAACGCTGGAAACGTACCTTGTGTACTTTACGGAACAGGTGAGCAAACTACTTTTGCAGTTAAGCACACTGATTTAGAGAAAATTGTTTTCTCTCCAGATGTATTCCAAATCGAGATCGACATCGATGGAACAACTAAAAGAGGAATTATCCAGGATTTGCAAATGCACCCTGTAACTGACAAGATTCAACACGTTGACTTTTTAGAGTTAGTTGATGACAAGCCAGTTAAAGTTGGTATTCCAGTATCATTAGTTGGACGTTCTAAAGGTGTATTGAACGGTGGACGTTTACAACAAGTATTCAGAAGAGTTAAGATTGAAGGTTTACCAAAAGATCTTCCTGCAACTGTAGAATTAGATATTACTCCATTGAGAATTGGACAAGCAATTAGAATTGGACAAATTGAAATTCCAGGATGTAAAGTTTTAGATCCAGCTTCAGCTGTTGCTGTATCTGTTAAAATGGCCAGAGGTGCTGTTAACGATACAGAAGAAGAAGAAGAAGGAGAAGAAGCTGCAGAAGCTTAGTCTATTTCAACGAGATTACACAAAGCGCATTCCTAAGGGATGCGCTTTTTTTATTGCCTAAACCCCAATCTAGCAGACCGTATTAGCGATAGCAATGGCACCCTGCAAGGAAAAAGTTTTGCTACACCCAACTTTTATGGGCGACAATAGAAGCCCAATGAAAGGTGCAGGTGTTGCTAACTTTGTACTGAAGCGTAGAATGTATAGCGCGACCCCTCCCCAAGAAGCTTGGGGAGGGGAAAGACACAATTAAATATTATTTTTAAGGCATGAGAAAACTGTTAACGACCCTCTTCACCCTTCTTACACTGGTAAGCTTTGCCCAA
>NZ_JBVCPV010000323.1:0-1598 GCF_057456495.1 Lishizhenia sp.
CTATTGTGGTAGGTATTGCTAACGTTGACAGACAAAGAGATTTCACCTTTGACCCCGAATTAGAAGAGTTTTCTACTGCGGTTCCAAATGGTGGCCATAGTAAGGATTTTATTGCTTTTCTTGAAAAAGAATTGATCCCCTTTGTAGAGTACAAGTACAGAGCTTCAAATCAACGTTATCTCGTCGGACAATCTTTAGGAGGTTTAGTAGCTACTGAGATATTGTTGTACAAACCTCAATTGTTTCACCACTATTTTATTGTGAGTCCGAGTATATGGTGGGATCAGGAACGTTTGCTGGTAGAAGGAAAGGCACATTTAGAAAAGGAAGAGCTTCCCCGTTCTGTTCATGTGGAGATTTTTGTAGGTAAAAAGGAACCCTTTATCATGCGTCGAGACGCCAGAAGATTAAAGCGATTATTGAAAAGAAAAACTAAACACAAGGTAAATTTTACCCTGATGAGAAAAGAAGATCATGCAACGATTTTACACAATAGTATCTATCGTGCCTTTGTAAATATGTTTGAACCGAGGTATTAGAATGGTTTTTAACCCAGATTTTTGCTCGTTTCTTTTTTAGATAAAATTAAAAGGAGTAAATCCTCAAAGATTTAACTAGGGTGGAGGTTTATGAGTTTAATATACCTTTTCTATAATCACTTCCTTGGCAATACCGCCTTCAAACACTTCAAATTCTTTCTCTTTGTTGATGCTGATAATCTTATCTGCGTAGTTGAGAGATAGGTCTAGATTGTGTGTGGAGAAGAGTACAGTAACTCCTTTCTTCGCAACAACTTCTTTTAGAATTTGTATGGTTTTAAGTCGATTAGAGTAGTCCAAGAACGCTGTTGGTTCATCTAAAATAATAGCTCTCGCTTCTTGAGCCAACGCCTTACCTATCATGGCAATTTGACGTTCACCATCAGATATTTTTTGAGTAGACAAACACTGTAAATGTTCTATTTTAAGGAGCGCAAGTATTTCATCTATTTTGTCATTGTCGCGCTGTGAAATTCTTCCTAAAACATTGGTGAAAGGAGCCCGTCCCATACCAATTAGTTCTCGTACGGATAAATGCTCAACACCGTAAAATTTAGAAGGAACATAACTGAGGTAGCGCATTTTTTCGCGTTTACTTAAGTCTTGTATGGCTTTACCGTCGATTAAATATTCTCCTTGAAGTGGAGACAGGTTCCCCATTAGGGTTTGTAAAAAGGTAGTTTTACCGCTACCATTTTTTCCTAAAAGTGCATATAACTTACCCTTTTCAACATGCAAATCATTGATGTGAACCAGCTTCTTTTTATACCCTATGTCAACATTTTTTAATTTAAACATCAGTATTTTTTTAGAATGATCCAAACCACGATAGGCGCTCCAAAGAGGGCTGTTATGGCGTTTAGCGGAAGTTGAACAATATCACTAAAAGCAAAAATAAGTAAGTCGCAAAGGAGTAAAAGTACGGCACCCATTAACGCCGAACCTAAAATTAAAAATAAGTGATTGCTCGTCTTAAAAATGTATTTCACTATGTTGGGAATAGCCAACCCTACAAAGGCAATGGGCCCACATAAGGCGGTTACCGTACCGGTTAACAAA
>NZ_JBVCPV010000324.1:0-1596 GCF_057456495.1 Lishizhenia sp.
ATTCAAAAAGCCATAGGTTGGAGTTTGCGTCAATATTCTAAGTACAATCCAGAAGCCGTAAAAGCCTTTTTGGCGGAACATGATTTTTCAACCTTGGCAAGAAGAGAGGGGAGTAAGTATTTGTAACAAAATATTACTTTAGGGGTTATAGCATCAAATATACCCCCTATGAAATTACTACCTCTATTATTGGTCTTTGTTTTAACTGCCTGTATTACCATTGAGCCTACTTTTGTTTATCAAGAAATGGAAAAGATTCCGAATACACGAGACAAAAATGTATGCGGTTTATTGAAAGATTCAGTGATTTTATATGCAGCTTTCATCGATGTAGAAAAGCATCACCCCTATACGGATTTTGATTTAGCGAGTACACAAGATTCTATTAGAAAGGCGATAGATTGGGTAGAAAATCAAGCCGCGAATTATGGCGTACCCTTGAAAATTAAGTTGATTAATCATGATCAATTTAAAAGAAAAAGCATAAAGGAGAAAAGTGCAAAGGTGTGCTTTGAACATTACGACAAAGCTTTTTATAAGTCTGGAGTTTTAAAGTATAAAGATTACATGAATTGGTCGGACGGTATTGCTAAATATATGGGAAGAGCGAATAGAGCGGCCGTAAATAGAAGTTTGGCAAGTTATGTAAGGGTTAAAGATTTGCAAAGTTTTAACGCCGTGTTGCGCGATAAATATGATTTTGAAAATATCGCCCACATGTATTTCATGAATGCCTATTACGAAGATGTACTCGGAAGGGCGTGGAATACGGCAATTGATCATAACGTTGAATTTGCCATTATAGAAGGTAAAAGCGTTGCGGTAATAGCACATGAATTTTTACACTTGTTTGGAGCCGTTGATTTGTATGCAACGCAAGAATATTCCTTTTTTAAGTTCGATGAAATTGCAGAAAAATATCCAGCATCTATAATGTTAGAGTCATACAAGGATATAAATAAGTTAGAGGTTGATTCTATCAATGCTTATTTCTTGGGGTGGACACATCAACTATCTGAGGAAGATAATGAACTACTTTTTCACAAGCTAAAAGCCCCTGTGTATTAGATTGCCTTTCCCCTAATTTTTAATTATCTTCGTGCCTCTGAAAACAGGAAATTATGTACGGAAAAATACAAGATCACTTAGCAAGTGAGTTAAAAGCTATAGAAGAAAACGGTTTATTTAAAAGAGAACGTATCATTACTACGCCTCAAGGTGCAGAAGTACACGTAAGCACGGGAGAAGATGTAGTGATTATGTGTGCCAACAACTACCTTGGTTTGTCGTCTCACCCAGAAGTTATCCAAGCCTCTAAAGATGCATTAGATACACACGGTTTTGGTATGTCATCTGTTCGTTTTATTTGTGGTACGCAAGATATTCACAAAGAATTAGAAGGTCGTATTGCTGATTTCTACGGAACGGAAGATACTATTTTGTACGCAGCTGCATTTGATGCAAACGGAGGTGTTTTTGAACCATTGTTCACAGCAGAAGATGCAATTATCTCTGATGAATTGAACCACGCTTCTATTATTGATGGTGTGCGTTTGTGTAAGGCGCAACGTTACCGTTACAAGCACAGCGATATGG
>NZ_JBVCPV010000325.1:0-1574 GCF_057456495.1 Lishizhenia sp.
AAAAACTCGTCGCCTTCAAAGCTCAACCGCTTTGCTTTCTCCAGTTTTTCTAAATCAAAAACCTCCAGGCTTTCCAGTACTACCGCTCATGCGATACCCAGGTGTTTTCATCTATTTTCTATACTACAGAACACACATGGTGTTTTGTCCATTTTTCGGGTAAATCTTCGTAGGCTACTCCCATAAGTACCACTTCTTTTTGTTCGGGGAGTATCTCTACGTTATCATCTTCACCTTTAGCCAAAGGTTTTAAGTGGAATAATTTTTCATAGATACGGGCATGTTTTGGTGCAAAAGTGAACAGAATGTAGTCTACTTCCTTCTCATAAACAATATCTGTGGCTTTTTGTATGAGTGTAAAAAGCAATTGAAAATTGTTGGAGTAGTCAAGATGTATGGCATTTCTACATGTATACGCTAACTTATTGCTCATCTCACGTAATTGTTCTACATTTTGATGAAAGCAAGCATTATCTACAGGTAACCCCCCTTTTGCTGTCAAGGGTTATGGAAATGGTTCCTATGGATTTTCCTTCCTTTTTTGCCGCAATAATATAGGTCTGATCACACCTGTCAAAATGAGGATGATGTATTACGCGTGTGTCTTCTTTCACTTCAATTAATCCAGCTCTTAAATAGCTTTCATAGGTTAGTGCGTAAATTTCATCTAATTCCTCTTCCTTCGTAACTCGTACTAAATCTACCCTTCCATTGTTCTCAATTTTAAAGTAGTATGTACACAGAAAAGTGTAAAACCAGAATTGGTCTTTTGAGAATAAGGTAAGTGGAGGTTGGATTGTGATAAAAAAAAAGGGCTCCTTAAAAGAAGCCCTCATTCAAGTTTATATTTAATAACTTATTCACCTAAGTGCATAAAATCTTTCTTCGCTAATAATTCGTCTTCAGACTCTTCGAAATCTGGATCGTCAACACAACAGTCAACAGGACAAACAGCAGCACACTGAGGCTCATCGTGGAAACCAACACACTCCGTACACTTATCCGTTACGATGTAGTATACGTCCATGTCTTTTGGTTCGTGGTCTTGATCGGCTTCTATTTCTTCTCCGTCAAGCGTCGTAATTATACCTGCTAAAGATGTACCGTCTGCATAATTCCATTCAGCTCCACCTTCGTATATTGCATTATTCGGACATTCCGGCTCACATGCTCCGCAATTGATGCACTCATCCGTAATCATTATTGCCATTCTCTTGTATTTTTTAAACGTTAAAACGTAAGTTTGCAAATATAAAACGAAGCAGGCGTATATTTGGTTCGTTTTTGAAAAATATTTGTAAAATATTCATTGTTGAGAACAATATGACAATAGAACAGCGTATAAAAGCTTTTGTAGCCTTAGGAAAGGTAATGCAACATTTAGGAGAAGGAAAAGATTGGGAAAGCACAGACATAGGGCTTACCGCGAGCGAATACGAGAAAATTCAACGCATTATTAATACCCAAATTCATCACAATGGATGGTTTTCAAAAGATAATATTCAAACGAGTTTAAGAAATTTGGCTTCCATGTTAACCGAAGAAGGTTTAACAGCATGGGTCAATAAATACGA
>NZ_JBVCPV010000326.1:0-1551 GCF_057456495.1 Lishizhenia sp.
AAGCAATTACGCCATGGGAGTGATCCTCCTTCCCATAATGCTCTTTCATGCGCTACAAATATTTATCATAAGTATTATCGCCACTAAGCTTGGGAAAGAAAATAAGACAACATAGAATTTGATTTTTACCTATCTTCACCCCATGAATCCGATAGAAATAAGAACGGTTGATGTGGTACAATACATCACTCCTTTACGCGAAGGAGGATCTATGCCTGGATTGGTAAGAGCCGATGATGATTTTTTATATGTTTTAAAATTCACTGGAGCTGGTCAGGGAAAAAAAGCATTGATTGCCGAATTTCTTGGTGGAGAATTAGCCCGTTTACTCGGATTAAAAGTTCCCGAACTCGTTTTCATGAATCTAGATGATACATTCAGCAAAACAGAACCAGACGAAGAAATACAGGATTTATTACAATTCAGTGTTGGACTCAATTTAGGGCTACACTTTTTATCTGGCGCAATAACGTATGACCCTTTGGTTTCTGATGTTGACTCAAAAACTGCATCTAAAATTGTGCTTTTAGATAGCTTAATGAGCAATATAGACCGCACAGCTAAAAACACCAATTTATTAGAGTGGAAAAATGAACTATGGGTAATTGACAACGGTGCTAGCTTTTACTTCCATCACAATTGGGAGACATGGGAAAATCATTTAACACGAACATTTCCCTTAATTAAAGACCACGTGCTCTTGCCAAAGGCCAAGCATTTAGATGAAGCAGCAAAATTGATTCAAGAAAGATTCACAGCCGAAGCTTTGCAAAATATTATAGCCGCAATTCCAGAAAATTGGTTAGAGGATGAAGCTGTATCGCTTACACCAATAGAAATGAGAACTGCCTATTCAACTTACCTAAAGGCCAAATTAGAAAACATTGACCAACTAGTAAAAGAAGCGAAAAATGCAAAGTAAAGAGAAGTTTGAATACGCTATTATACGTTTGGTACCGCGTGTTGAACGCGAAGAATTCTTCAACATAGGAGTGCTACTCTTTTGCAAACGCAAGAAATTTTTAAAGATGAAGGTTTTCGTTGACCCTCAAAAAGTTGCTTGTTTTAATACACCGGTTGACTGTGAAAAAGTAGAAAGCTATTTAAAAGGTTGGCAAAAAGTATGTGAAGGAGGTAAAGCTGGAGGGAGAATTGGTGAAATGGATTTGACGGATAGATTTAGATGGTTGGCTGCATCTCGAAGCTCCATCATCCAAACCTCAATGATGCATACAGGTAAAACTGAAAACCCAGAAGAAACACTACAACTACTTTTTGAAGAAACGGTTTTATAAATACGAAGAAACACACCCTTTCCAAGATTCATACTGTACGATTTTGATCACAAAGTGCACGAAAACGGACAACGAACGTAAATCGTAAGGACTCAAAAAGCGCATTTTCACTGGATTCCTGTTTTATGGCACGACTCTTATACCCTTGTTAGCAAACACAAAAACAAGAGTCATGAAAAAATTAGTCGTACTCCCACTGATGTTTACACTCATCAGTTTTAGCGCTATAAGTGCCGGAGATCCAACAGCAGAAACA
>NZ_JBVCPV010000327.1:0-1549 GCF_057456495.1 Lishizhenia sp.
CAGCTGAGCTACGGAATCGTTTGCGTTTGCGGGTGCAAAACTACAACATTAATTCTTATTTGCAACCCTTTTTTAAGAAAAAATTAAAAAAAGTTACTTTTTTATTTCAGTGCCCAGAACTGGATTCGAACCAGCACGCACGTAGTGCACAACCCCCTCAAGATTGCGTGTCTACCAATTTCACCACCTGGGCATTATTTCAAAAGAACAGGCTGCAAATATAAACTCGAATGCCATTTATAAAAAGAATTTCTCAATAGATTTTCAAGTAAAATTTTATTGTTATTTTTAACGTTTGATTTACAATTAGTTACATTATTAATTATTTCGTTGAAATCCATTTTGAAAACTTATACGTAATTACCTAAAACCCTAAGTCGTGTTTGATATGATTGAAATCCTACATCCTAATCCTGTACCGGAGAAAATAATAGGTACTATTGACTATTACCGTTGGCGGCATGTTGATTTTATTACCCGTTTTGATGGTGATCCCAGTAGAGTTCCGAATTATTATCTAGATCTAGGGGAACATTATCTCTTTCTTTTTAAACAGAAAATAGCTTTAAAATTAAGTGCCAATGGAAGAGATTGGGTAAATCGTACAGCCTTGGCGCTACAAGAAGAATTAGAGACACTATTGAAAGTTGACCCTGAGATTGAACTCAAACCTCGAGAATTTAATAAAAGACTTTATATCACACATTTTAAAGTCTATTTTAAAACAGGTTTTCATAAGCTACCAGCGGAGGATAGAAAAATAATTTTTAAAAACATTCAATACTCAGATATTAAGAAGCTCTTGAATACAAAAGTTTAGACATAAAAAAGGGAAGACCACAATGATCTTCCCTTTTGTATTATAATGGTTTTCTTATTGAATTACCAAACGTTCAACAGCAGTTCCATTTGTACCTGTAACGGTAACAAAGTAAACTCCTTTTGGTGCATTGGTTAAATCTAATGCAACTTCATTTGTAGTATCGAAAGAAGTAGTAGCCATTACTTTCCCCTGAAGGTCTGTAATTACAATTGCCCCTGTATTAACCTCTGTAAATGATACCTTAAAGGCTCCTACAGTTGGGTTAGGGTATACATTGAATGTAGCTTCGTTCTCCGTTGCGATTCCAACGTTGTTAATAGAGAAACAGTCTGATGTATCTACACATGATCCATTTGTTACCTGAAGGGCGTAATCACCGTTTCCTTGTGGAGTAAATGTACTTCCTGTTTGGTTTGTTACAAACGACATGTTGATACAGTATAACCACTGGAATGTAGCGTTAGGATCTGTTTCATCTGCAATGTAAGTTCCATTCGGGTAATCAAAAGTTACTCCGTTGTCTACGTTATCAATTGTTAAGTCTAATGTCACAACAGAATCACACCCTGCAACAGTTTGTAAGGTAGCTGTGTATTGACCTGATGTAGTATAGGTCATACCATCCGCTGGCCAAGTGTAAGAAGCACAAGCAACTTCCGTTTGAGTAGAAGCAGTTGATGCATTCATAGTTAAATTCAATACTCTAATTGAGTCACATCCACCTGC
>NZ_JBVCPV010000328.1:0-1533 GCF_057456495.1 Lishizhenia sp.
AATTATGAGGTCTAGGTGCAATTTCATTCACCAACAGTTCATCCTCTTGAGTAAGGAAAAATTCAATGGCTAAAATTCCAACCATATCCAATTTTTCTATGATTTCTTTGGCTAATTCTTGCGCTCTGTTTTCTACAGACTCAGAAATCTCTGCAGGAGAAAATAAGAACTCTACTAAGTTTAATTCTTTGCTGAATTCACATTCTACAGTGGGGAAAGTTTTCATTTCTCCCTTTGCATTCCTCGCTACAATTACAGAAAGTTCTTTTTTGAAATCAACAAATGATTCTAATACGCAAGGACCATCAAATCCATTGGCAATGTCAGCTTCAGTTTTTACAGCTTGTACCCCTTTACCATCGTATCCACCTTTTCTAAGTTTCTGCATTACGGGTAAAAGGCTAAGGTTTTCAAAGATTTCTTCTTTTGAGTTGACCAAGGCAAAAGGAGCTGTTGGGATACCGTTGTTTTGGTAAAATTCTTTTTGCAAACCTTTATCTTGAATCATTTCTAAAATATGAGGCTGCGGATATACTTTTACGCCTTTGGCTTCTAATTCCTTTAAAGCTTTTACGTTAACGTGTTCAATTTCTACGGTAATAACATCTTTGTCTTTACCAAAGTTCATTACATCGTCATAGTCGGTAAGTTTACCTAAGGTGTAAGAGTTGGCAATTTTCGAACAAGGCGCTTCAGGATCATTATCCATGCAATGTACATGAACGTCGTAATTAATCGCTTCTTGAATTAACATTCTCCCTAATTGACCACCGCCTAATACTCCGAGTCTAAAATTATTTCCGTACCAAATTGAATTCATGCTGCAAATATAAGTGGCTTTTACTAAATTATCTTTCATTTTTTAAGAGTTATTGCTTCTGACGGCCATCTCTTTAAGTGAAAATCTTATTTTTGCAGTTTTTAAGGCAATTCTAAGGTTTGTTAAGGCTGCAAGACAAAACATTTTCAACTTTCATAGATGCTGCACGCGTTCAAGCGGCGGTAAAGTCTGTAGCACAAACAATAAATTCTCATTACAAAGGTGAAGATGTTATTTTCTTGGCTATTTTAGATGGAGCATTCATGTTCGCAGCTGATTTGTTGAAGCACATAGATTTAGATTGTGAAATCAGTTTTGTTAAAGTAGAATCTTATCAAGGTACACAAAGTACCGAGAAGGTTAACACTTTGTTAGGCTTGGATGTAAATCTGGAACAAAAGAATGTTGTTGTTCTTGAAGATATTGTTGACACAGGTAGAACAATAGAAAAGGTAAAGGAAATTGTAAATCCTTCAAAATGTAAAAGTTTTGAAGTAGCTACTTTTCTTTTTAAGCCAGAAGCATTTTTATTTGAAGATAGCCCTAAATTTGTGGGCTTAGAAATCTCCAATACATTTGTGGTTGGTTATGGTTTAGACTATAATGAAAAAGGTAGGAATTTGGATGCCATTTTTCAACTTAATACAGAACAAAAAGATATGTTAAATATAGTATTATTCGGCCCTCCTGGAGCAGGGAAGGGAACACAGTCA
>NZ_JBVCPV010000329.1:0-1503 GCF_057456495.1 Lishizhenia sp.
CGACCTGGTTTTTCATTCCTTTCTTGCAAAGCTTCACAAGGTCGCTCTCCAATAAAGCATTCAAAAGCCAAGCCCCAACATCCGCGGTGCCGCTGCTATCACTAACAGAAGTCAGTTTTGAGAAGGAGTCTGGGGTTGAGAGAGGAAAACAAATGACACAAAAAAAGGCTACTGCTTCAAACAATAACCTTCACCAATATCCATGTTGTTCTTTATTCAAACAACCTTCCAAAAGTTTGATCTATTTTCTTTCCGATATAAGGAACATATTTGTATTCTCCATTTGCCGCACCTACAATTTGTAGAATGCATATAATAAAGTACAGTAAATTCAAAATACCGTTTACCGTATCTAAATGCAATAGACGTAAAAGTGTGCTAAGTACAGTAATTAGAATTAACAATCCGAGCGACTGGCGCAGGTGAAAGGCATTGAAACGCTTATCATCTCCTTGCTTATCGTTGTTTAGTACTAAGGCAACTATAAAACCTATAATGGTAATATAGGTAATAATGGAGGGCAGTTTATTTTTTTCCATGACCTGAAATTTAAAAAAAGAGCCCTCTACGAAAGAGAGCTCCAATATTAACCTGTAGAAGTTAATAACTGATCCGTTAAACATAGTTTACGCGAATACTCTCAGAAGGTTACAGAAACACAATTTTTTTTAAACCTCATTTTTAACTACCTTTTAAGTAAATTAAATTTATGTCGCCTGCGAGAAGTTTTTTACTAGCATTTATTATGCATGAACTATATTTTTAGGTTACTAAATTAAACAAGCGTTTATTATGAATGTCAAGATTTTTCCCAACAAAAAATCACCAAGACTTTTCAGTAATAATTTCTTGGAATTACTGACTTGGTCACACCCACTACTGATTTTTAGTATGTACAGTGTTATTGCATACTTTTTAATGAATTATTTTATTAACGAGCTCCATCACACCCTTGGAAGCGCCATTGGTTATTTCGTCTTAGGATTGTTTAGCTGGACCTTAGCAGAGTATTTCATGCACAGGTTTTTGTACCATAAAATCAAAGACGCTAGTTTTAACAGTGGTTTTCAGTACATGTTTCATGGTATACACCACGAATACCCCAATGATGAAGGAAGAATAGTATTACCTCCTGTTCCTTCTTTGATTATTGCCTCCTTATTCTTCTTGGTGTTTTACCTTTTCATGGGCGAAACTACCTATGCCTTTGGTCCTGGTTTTATGATCGGTTATTCTTTGTACATGAGTATACACAACATGGTGCATAAACGTCCATCTCCAAAGAAATACAACTTCTGGTGGCGTCATCATAACATTCATCATTTCCAGCAGCACGACAAAGCCTTTGGAGTAAGTACTTCGCTTTGGGATAGAGTTTTTGGAACCATGCCTGAGATAAATAGGAGTACAGTTTATGCAGATTTTGTTTATTAGAATTTTAGAGTTTTTGTCTTTTAGACTTTTAGAAAGTTAATTTTAATTGCTCCGTTTCTGTTATGAGGC